>CAIXSC010000561.1 GCA_903921945.1 uncultured Planctomycetaceae bacterium | reverse complement strand
CGTTTCAAAGCGGACGTGCCAACGAAGCGGGTGGACAATCCGCGTAAAAGAAGTGGTTGAGAGCAGCGGTTGCGAGACGCGGTTGCGAGACGCGTGTCATGGAAGCGGTTGAGAGCAGCGAGTACGAGTAAGAGTAAGAGTGCGAGTAAGAGTGCGAGTAACGGTACGAGTTTCGGGTGAGCGAAGCGGGCAACAAGCGAAGCGGGTGAATACTGTCTATGGCTGAAGAACAACGTCCCGGGGATATCCAACCTCCTGTTCCCGAACAGACTCCGCCAGTTCCGAAACGGGGCGAAGCCGACTACGGCGCGAACGACTTGCAGCACTTGTCGGATCTGGAGCACGTGCGCGAGCGGCCGGCGATGTACATCGGCGACATCGGCGTCCGGGGCCTGCATCATCTGGTCTACGAAGTGGTCGACAATTCGATCGACGAGGCGATGGCCGGGTATGCCCGCAATATCCGCGTCACGGTGAACAATGAGGGGTCGGTCACCGTCGAGGACGATGGTCGCGGTATTCCCGTGGACCGCCACGAACAGCTCTCGCAGGAAATGGGCCGCGAAGTTTCGGCGCTGGAAGGCGTCATGTGCGTGCTCAAGTTCGGCGGCAAATTCGAGAAGGGCGCGTATCAGACAACCGGCGGGTTGCACGGCGTCGGCGTGACCGTGGTGAACTTCCTTTCGCAGTGGTGCGAAGTGGAAGTTTGCCGCGGCGGCCACGTCTACCAGCAGGAATATGAACGCGGCGTTCCCCAGGGACCTGTCCGCCGAGTCGGAGCCACAACGCGCAACGGCACGAAGACGACTTTCAAACCCGATCCCTCGATCTTTCAAATCACCAAATTCCAGTACGACGTTCTCCATAAGCGTCTTCAGGAATTGGCGTTCCTCAATAGCGGCGTGCGAATCGCCTTCCACGACCAACGCAACAACGAGGGGGCCGAATTCTTCTACCAGCGCGGCATCCTGGATTTTGTCGAACACTTGAATCGGGCCAGCGAGCCGATCCATTCCGACGTGATCTATCTGGCCGGCGACTCGGAAGGCATGCAGTACGAGATCGCCGTGCAGTACTCGGCCGAGTACACCGAAAACCTTCACTCGTACGTGAACAACATCCATACGGTGGAAGGCGGCACGCATGTTTCCGGGTTCCGATCGGCCCTCACGAGAACCTTGAACAGCTACGGCAAGAAAGAGGACATGTTCAAGGATCTCGTCCCGACCGGCGACGATTTCCGCGAAGGACTGACCTGCGTCATCTCGGTTCGTGTGCCCCATCCGCAGTTCGAAGGGCAGACCAAAACCAAGCTCGGCAATAGCGACGCCGAACGGATCATCGCTACCGCCGTCAACGAGAAGCTCGCGCGCTATCTGGAAGAGAATCCAAAGTCGACGAAAGCCATTCTGCGGAAAGCGCTCGTCGCCGCGGAAGCCCGCGTCGCCGCGCGGAAAGCGAAGGAATTGGTCCAACAGCGCAAAGGGGCGCTCAGCGGTGGCGGCCTACCGGGCAAGCTTCGCGATTGCATCAGCCGCGACGTCGCCAAGTGCGAACTCTACCTGGTCGAAGGCGATTCGGCCGGCGGCAGCGCCGAGGGCGGCCGGCTTCGCGAGTACCAAGCGATTCTTCCGCTTCGTGGAAAAATCATCAACGCCTACAAGTCGCGCGAAGACAAAGTGCTGGCGAACGAGGAAGTTCAGAGCATGGTGCAGGCGATCGGCAGCGGGATCGGCGCCGAACAGGATTTGGAACGCCGCCGCTACGACAAAGTCATCATCATGACCGACGCCGACGTCGATGGCTCGCACATCCGCACGTTGCTGCTCACCTTCTTCTATCGGCAGATGTATCAACTGGTCGCCAACGGCCACGTCTACGTCGCCCAACCGCCACTCTTCCGCGTCCGCGGCAAGAAGGAGACGTTCTATGTGCAGACCGACGAGGTAATGAAAGGCCAGTTGCTCGAGCGCGGCCTCGCCGACGCGGTGTTCGATCCGGGCGATAACCGGTTGATTGCCGCGGAACAGATGGCATCGCTCTGCCGCTCCGTGGCCTCGATGGAAGACGCCCTCGTGGCGCTCGAAAAACGCGGCATCAGTCTTCGGGCCCATGCTTCCCGCATGGACACGGCAGGACGCCTCCCCGTCTTCCATGTGATCCTGGGCCGAAAAGAACATTGGTTCGCGACCCGTGGCGACTTGGATACGTTCCTGAAATCCGCGGAAGCGGCCGCCGGCGGTGAACTGTCGGTCGCGCCTGCCGATACCGGCGCCCCAGGCGCTGCCGTCGCAACGGGCACTGCCGGCGCTGCTAGCGCGACGGGCTCTGCGGGCGCAACGGGCTCCCCAAGCGCAGGGGACACAGCGCCTGCGGCGAGCAACGATGGCGCGGCGGCCGGTTCAGGGGCCGCCACACCGGCGGGACCCGCGCCAGCAGCCGGCCAGCATTTGCATATCACCGAACTGCATGAAGTCCGCACGATCAATGGCGGCTTGAAGGAGCTGCAAGCGTTCGGCTTTGACATTCAGGCGTTGATTCCGCAGGAACGCACGGGCGTCGAGGCCCCGCGGTATGTGCTGCGCCGTGGCGAGAACGAGCTGCCGCTGGCCGATCTCCGCGGGTTGCCGGCCGCGATTCGCGAAGCGGGCAAGAAGGGCTGGCAAGTGGTTCGCTTCAAAGGTCTGGGCGAAATGAACGCCGAGGAGTTGCGCGAAACGACACTCGACCCGGCCAATCGCACGTTGGTCCAGGTCACGATGCGCGACGCCAGCGCGGCGGACGATATGTTCCGCGTGTTGATGGGCGACAAGGTCGAACCGCGACGCGAATTCATCGAGAAACACGCGTTGGATGTCCGCAACCTCGACGTTTGATCCGCGAACTCGAGCCGCGCTCAATCGACTCAGCGGTCTGCGCTGGCTGGCCGCGGTCCATCTGTATGTGTTCCATCTTCGGGCGGTGCATCAGGCTGGCCGTACCTCGGCCGAGCCACCGCCCTTCTCCGTGCCGCTGTTCGACATGCTGCCCAGTTGGCTTGACCGCGTATGCGAGCGTGGCTACTGCGCGACCAGCCTGTTTTTTTTGCTGTCGGGCTTCACGCTGCGGTGGCTGTACGTGGATGCCGGCGGGCGGTTGACCGTGGAACCGCGCCAGTTCTGGTGGGCCCGGCTGACTCGCTTGTTTCCACTGCATGTGATGTTGCTGTTGCTGATTGCGCCGCTGGTTTTTGTGTTCGCCAGCGGGCTCAAGTCGACAACGTTTTTTGGCCAGCCTGTCTCGGCGATGACGTATTTGGCCATCGGTTTCGCACTCTCCGCGACCCTCACGCAGGCGTGGTTTCCCGAGTACGCTTTGAGCTGGAATTTTCCGACTTGGGCGTTGTCGAATGTGGCCTTCTTTTACGCCGTCTTTCCGTGGACGGCTCGCCGACTGCAGCGGATGTCGCTGTTCGCGAAACGTTGGCTGCTGTGGGCGATTCCCCTGATTTCGCTTGTTCCTTCCGCCATCCATCTATGGGTGGCTGGCGAAGACCGCCAGATGACGTTCGACGGCGTCGAATTCTGGAAGCAGTTCGCGAACGAGTTCGTGATGCGGAACCCCGGTTTTTGGTGGCCGCACTTTGTGCTGGGTATGTTGCTCGCCGAGTTCACCCGACATGTGAATCAACCCGCCTTGGCTGGCTCGCGGTCCGCGTCTGATCGGGTGTCTGATCAGGCGTCTGATCGGGCATCTGATCGGGTGTCGGATCAGGTGTCGGATCAGGCGTCGGATCAGGTGTCGGATCAGGCGTCGGATCAGGCGTCGGGTTCGGTGGCCGCAGCATGGGTTCGATGGTTTTCCATCGGAGACGTCAGCGTGATCGTCCTGGCCGCGATTTTGGCGGCTCCGGAATCGATTTGGTCCGAATGGCTGGG
>CAIXSC010000560.1 GCA_903921945.1 uncultured Planctomycetaceae bacterium | reverse complement strand
CCTCCCGTACCTTACCGTCATGCGCGAGGCTGATGAATGACCGGCGAAACGTCTCCCAAACCAACCCTGGCCACCATGTGGCTCGACGGCTGCTCGGGTTGCCACATGTCGTTCCTGGACATGGATGAACGGCTTATCGAGATCGCCTCGCGGATCGAAGTTGTCGCCTCGCCGTATGTCGACGCCAAGGAGCTGCCGCCCGCCATCGATCTGGCCATCGTGGAAGGCGCGGTGAGCAGCGAGGAGGATTGGCACAAAGTCCGCGATCTTCGGCGCCGAGCCGGCTTTCTGATCGCCCTCGGCGACTGTGCGGTCACCGGCAATGTGCCCGCCATGCGAAATGGTTTCACCATCGAGGATCTGATGCGGCGCGCGTACGTCGAAACGGCCGACCCGGCGCCGAACGAGGCGCAACCCAATCCCCTGCCCCATGAGCCAACGGACCTTCCATCCCACGCGCACACCACCACCCAGTCCCACGCAGTCCCGCATGGGACGGTCAACGGATCGACAGCGTCTTGGTACCCGCGGACGATTGTTCCGCCGTTGCGGCCGCGTTCCTGTCCGGTTCACGAAGTCGTCGACGTCGACTTGCATGTTCCGGGATGTCCACCGCCAGCCGATGCGATTTACTTCGTGCTCACGGAGCTGCTCGCGGGCCGGCGCCCGGACGTCAGCCACATCACCCGGTTCGGACGATAGACACGGCCCTTGCCCCAAATCACTCAGCCAGGCGGCGACGATCGCGACACGCCTCGAGGACGCAACTATGGCGAAAACGATCACCATCAACCCGGTGACTCGCATTGAAGGGCACGCCAAGATCACCATTCAACTGGACGAGTCGGGCCGGGTTTCGGATGCGCAGTTCCATGTCACGCAGTTTCGTGGATTTGAGAAATTCGTCGAGGGTCGGCCGCTCCGCGAAATGCCGTCGATCATGGCCCGGATCTGCGGCATTTGTCCGGTCAGCCATCTGATGGCGTCCTCGAAAGCTTGCGACGATCTATTGGCGGTGGCGATTCCGCCCGCGGCGGTGCTGCTGAGAACGCTGATGAACCTCGGACAGCTTGTGCAGTCCCACGCGCTCAGCTTTTTCCATCTTTCCAGCCCGGATTTGTTGCTGGGTATGGACGCCGATCCCCGAGAGCGGAACATCTTCGGGTTGATAAAGACGCATCCTGGATTCGCGACCGATGGCGTGAAACTGCGGAAATTTGGCCAGGACATCATCGAGCGACTGGGAGGCAAACGAATTCATCCGGCGTGGTGTGTCCCGGGAGGCGTCAACGCGCCGCTGACGCTGGAACATCGCGAGGCAATACGCGCTGGAATCGCCGACGCGTTCGAACGGTCCCGGCGGGCACTGGATTGGCTCGCAGCGGCCGCCCCGCGCTTCGAGGAGGAAATCGCATCGTTCGCCAACTTCCCGACCTTGTTCATGGGGCTGGTCGGTCCAGACGGCCAGTTAGAGCATTACGACGGCCGGCTGCGTGTTTGCGACTCGCAGGGAACGGTGGTTGTCGACATTCGCGATCCGAAACAATACGGCGAATTCATCGGCGAGCATGTTGAGCCCTGGTCGTATCTGAAATCGCCCTATTTCCGGCCAGGCGGCTACCCCGAGGGAATCTACCGAGTCGGACCGCTCGCGCGGCTGATCTGCGCCGAACAGTGCGGCACGCCAATGGCGGACGAGGCGCTTGCCACTTTCCGCAGCCGCTGGGGCCGAGCGCCCTCCAGTAGTTTCCACTACCACTGGGCACGGCTCATCGAGATCATCTACGGGCTTGAGCGGATCGCGCAGCTGCTCGATGACCCGGCGATCCTCGACTCCCGCGTCCAGTCGACGGCGGGTGTGAATCGCCTGGAGGGAGTTGGCATCTCGGAGGCCCCACGCGGCACGATCATCCACCACTACAAAATTTCTCCAGACGGCCTGATGCAGTGGGCCAATTTGATCATCGCCACCGGCCACAACAACTTGGCCATGAACCGTGGCGTCAAACAAGTGGCGGAAAGATTTGTCGATGGCAACCGCTTGAAGGAAGGGATGCTGAACCGCGTCGAGGCGGTTGTGCGGGCCTTTGACCCGTGCTTGAGCTGTTCCACGCACGCATGGGGGCAAATGCCGCTGGCGATCGAACTGCTTGACCATAGCGGACAGGTCGTCGACAGCTTGGCCCGCGCTGACGGCTCGTGAGTCTCCGCGAATCCCAGGGGACCGGTTCCATGACGTCGTCCGTGATCCGCCCCGTGTTGTGCCTTGGCTTCGGCAATCCATCGCGCGGCGACGATGGAGCTGGCCCTGCCGTAATCGACGCGCTGTCGCGGCATGAACTGCCTTCGCGACTCGAGCTGCTGGCCGCGCATCAACTGCTCCCGGAATTCTCCGAACGGTTCGCGGATTCCGACTGGGTAGTGCTCCTGGATGCCGACGCGCGGCAACCGGCTGGCGTGATCACACGCATTCGCGTGCGACCTGCCGAGACGTGCGTCGGCGGACATCGGTGGACTGCAGCCTCGCTCGCCTTCCTGGCCATGGAACTTCACGGCCGCTGCGGGTCTGTGATCGCCTACACGATCGGTGGGGCTGATTTCTCCGCCACGGAGCCGTGGAAGTTCACCTTGACGCCTCGTGTCGCCGAGGCCGTCGACCGTCTAGCTGCCCGCTTGATCAAGCGGGCGGCAATCGTCGACGACGAAACGCGTTACCACCCCAATCGCCGCCCCCGCGGTCGCTTGGCAACCGCCGATGGTAGCTCAGCTCTCAGTTCCGCCTTTCAAAGCGGGGGATAGCTAGTTCGACGCCAGGCCCACTCGATGAAGACGTGGATCGTCCACGTCAGTTGTTTTCGAGCGTGTCTCGGTAACGCTGTTGGCGAACCACAACTGAAGGCATCGCCAGCGCGCACTCGGGGCTGCAGTAATTCTGGTCCGGAGTGCGGGGATCGGGGATGAACAGTTCGTAGCACCAGGGGCGACGGGCAGCCAGTTTTTTTCGGTCCTTCTGGGTTTCCTGCGGGTCGCCATCGCAGGAGTCGCAGGGTGCGGCGCAAGCCGCGCCGGCATGCGCCGCGGCTCGGAAGTTCGGCGAGGCACAAATCTTTGGCGGGACCCACACGAATCCCGGATGGACCTAAAAAGAAGGCTTATCACGGCTCTATGCAGGTGGTTGGACTGGCGTTGTCGTGGCAATTCCATTGCGTCAAGGCGGCGAGATGGTCGAAACGCCCGTGTCGCGTCGGTTCCTGGGGCTTGAGGCACCACCTCTTCCTCGGTCGTCTCCGATGCGCTCACAGCGGAGAGTTGCCTTTTTTTAAGGGCGGATTAGCCGCGAAAACGGCTCGGGAGTCGTGGCCCGAATTGGGCTCATCGGAAGTCATTTCATGGCTGCTGTAAACTTGACTGCGGTTCCAATGACGCAAAGACGTTGAGGGATCTCCGGCAGCTTGCCAAGGGCGTGGAGCGTAAGCTTGATCAGGCTCATACTCGCCGGCTCGGTCGTCCGCCATCGTGCCGCCTCATCCAATGAGCCAAACGAACCGCTCAAATCGGGCGTGGATTCAAAAGAAACAGATTTTATCCGGTGTCCTGTGTTCGGGTCCTTCGGCCACGCACGAGTCCCAAGGCTCATCCCGATCGGCGCGGAGCCTTCGTCGGCACCTGCTACGGCGAGGAAACGTTGGATCGTCAGTTCGGCACTCCGACGGCGATCCATGTGAGCGGCTTCCAGATTGGCTAGGGATCCCGCTTGTTCAGCCGTGTCGCGAAGGTCGCCCTCGCCAAGACGGTCGCCCTAGCCAAGACGGTCGCCGACATTCTGGATTTCTTGGCCGCGTCGCACGGCGGCTCTCCGAGGACCAGGGCGCGGGACTGCTGTGGCGCGATGCGGAATTGGCGGGGCGACCGGCGCGACAAGCTGGCGGCGGGTGGCGACGTGTGGACGTAAGTCGAGCGGCGCGGAACTTGCGTCAAAGTCATTCGCCGTATGTTGCTTTCTGAATTCCGCAGCGGCCCATGGGAATGGCCGTCCCCGGAGTTTGTGGATTCAAGCAACTGAGCTGGTGTTGCCGATAATGCCGAGTAGGACGCGAAGATTTCCGCGGGATTCTCTAAGTGAAACTAGGTTCACATGATTTACTCGCCACTTACCACGAGTGATCTCGCGAATCGCAAGGCCGCCCTGGTCGTCGGCCACCCCGGACATGAATTGCGGCTCCACGGATGGTTGGAAATCGCCAGGCCCCATGTGTTTGTATTGACCGACGGATCGGGCGGCGCTGCCCAATCACGCTTGAATTGTTCCGAGCAAGTGCTGCGAGAAGCCAACTGCGAGCCCGGTAGCATCTTTGGCGTGTTCACGGACAAACAAATCTACGAACTGATCATCAACTCGCGATTCGATCCGTTCATTGCGCTCGTCACCACGCTGGCAGACCGACTGCGAGAGCTGGATGTCGACTACGTCGTCGGCGATGCGTGTGAAGGCTACAACCCGTCGCACGATTTGTGCCGTATTGTGCTGGGCGCTGCGGTGCAACGCCTCCGCAGCCAGGGGATGCCCCTGCTCAACTTCAGTTTTCCCCTGCATTCCCGGCCGGATGAGTGCGACTTGCCGACCGACTACGGCAGCGTGCGGCTGGATCTGACAAACGACCAATTCGAGCGGAAGATGGCCGCTGCTTGGGGCTACACCCCCTTGGTTCCGGAAGTTGAGGAAAGCCAGCGACTGATTGGCCTGGACGCGTTTCGCGTGGAGTGGCTCCGGCCTACCTCGACCAAGGCGGGGTTTGAGAATCTAGCCGCGTGGCGTCCCTACTACGAAACCTACGGCGAACAGCAGGTTGCCTCCGGACGTTATGCGCGGGTGCTGCGATACCGAGAACATTTTCGGCCCCTGGCAGACGCCCTTTGGGAACACGCCACAAGCCAGAGCGGTACAGGTGCCAGCACGCGCTCTAGGTCCCTCCGCAAGTCGGCCGTCGCGTGACGAACGAGTGCGGACTGAACTTTTGGCCACCGGATCACCGCCCATGAAGCCCTTGCGGATTCTGATCACAAATACCCGGTTGGCAAAACGGACCGGCACCGAGATGTACGTCTATGAGCTGGCGCTCGAGTTGCTGGAACGCGGGCATCGACCGGTCGTGTACAGTCCGGCCATCGGTTTGTTGGCGGAGCGGTTGCGCTCCCTGACTGTGCCGGTTGTCCAACACTTGGATCAGGTTGGATTCGAGCCGGACATTATCCATGGTCATCATGGTCATCCAACGTTGTGCGCCTGCTTGCGATTTCCGCGGACCCCGGCCGTCTACGTATGCCACGCTTGGGAGTCATGGCAGGATGCCCCGCCGCGGTTGCCGCGAGTGCGGCGTTACTTGGCGGTCGATATTGCCTGCCGCGATCGACTCGTATGCGAATCGGGGATTCCCGAACAGCGGGTGCGAGTGCTGCCGAACTTCGTCAACCTGAGGCGGTTTCAACCACGCGGCCCGCTACCGTCGCAACCCCAGCGGGCTTTGTTATTCACGAATCGCGCCGGTGGCGGCTTTGTCCGAGTGTTGCGGCGGGCCTGCGGCGACCGGGGTATCGAGCTCGATTTATTGGGGTCGATTGCGGGGGGGACGTGCGAAAAGCCCGAGGACAAACTGGGCGCGTACGACATCGTATTTGCGCGCGGCAAAGCGGCGTTGGAGGCTTTGGCGGTGGGCGCGGCAGTGATCTTATGTGACCGTAAGGGGTTGGGGCCGCTCGTCACTTTGGAACGGCTTTCCTGGCTGCGACGCCGGAACTTTGGCCGACGGACACTCACGCGGCCCGTGACTTATGAGAACGTTTCCGTCGAGCTAGCCCGCTACTCGGCGGAAAATGCCTCCCAAGTTTGTGCGCGGATCCGCGAAACGTCTCCGTTGACGCTCGCCGTGGATCAGTTGTTGGCGACTTATCGGGCGGTCATTCGGCAACACGCCGACCGTCCCACCGACCCAAGCGACGATCTGCAAGCCACTTCCCGTCACCTGGAAGACCTTCGCGGGGTTCTCGAAAGTGGCCGTTCACGGGAACGAATTCTCGCCCAGATCACGGCTTTGCGACGCCGGGCGTGGGATCGTGTTAGCCAGGTTTGCTGGCCATTTCGCAGGGCAGGTTAAGCGTACACTGGCTTGTCTTTCGGAATCGTCGCGCTGCTCGGTTCCTCGAAGTTTTCAGCATGGGCGGTTTTGGCGCGGCGCGGATCGGGTTTCGACATACCGAACTGTTTGGCGGAATCTAAATCCTCGCCGACTGTTTAAGCCCGTGGGTGTTCGCCAAAGCCGAATCTGCCCGGTTTGGGAATCACCCAGTGCCGAGTCAGGTTCACTCGACGCCAGCGCAGGTCGGCGCCAAACCGCCTCTCCGCATCCGGCCAAATGTCTTGAGGCGGTTCGGTATCGAAAGCGGCTGTGTACGTCTCGAGGGTTTGACGGTATTGAGCGTTATAACGCGTTGATTCGCTCGCGCCGCCCAGCGTCGGACCATGATGGAGCGGTCTGCCAAGAACTTCCTGGCAAAATGGTCCCCAATAGTCGCGAGTATATACCAAGTGCAGATGCCAAACTTGGTCAACATCCTCGCTCGGAGTCACGACATGCCCCGCGACCATGGCCAAGAAAACGAACCGGCGGTATTCTCCGATCACCCGCACGGAGTAGCCGATCGACCAGCCATTCTCCCGGGCTAGCCGCGCGGTGAAGGTCAGCTTCGCTCGAGGGTCATCGAAGCGGTGAGCTGCTATCCGCGACCACAGTTCTTGATCGAAATTGTTCTTCGACATGGTTCACCTTCCAAAGAACTCACCTAAAAGACGAAGATTCAAAGCCATGCTACTCGCCGCCACATCCACCGCATCCGCCACAACCACCACAGCCGCCGCCACCATCCCCGCCGCCACCATCCCCGCCGCCGCACCCGCCGTTGCCTCCACCCGAGTTTTCGTAAGCGGATACCGCCGCCAATAGCGACGCATGCTCGGACTTGTCGAGCGCCGCGGTGCCGAGCATCGCGACGGCGAGGGCCAAAAGGGCCGGCGAACGCGAGGGAGCGCCCGGCGTGACGCCTGAGGACAGCTTGGAACGCCGTGCGGCAGCGTCCAGTAAGATTGTCTCACGGTGTCGTGCCCAGTAAGGCTTTTTCGCAATTGTTAAAGTTCCTACGATCAACGCTACGAAACCCAGCTTGCCCACAATTTGTGTCCGTTCGGCGATTCCCCCCAGGTTGATGGTTGCCCCCAACAACAACCATGCGACTACGATGGGCGATAGGATCTTCCAGGGGGCCAGCGTCGTCCACCAGCGGTTGACGACCAAACCGCGTTGCCGCAACCGCGCCGTTCCTTCCTCGTCCGCCATTTCGAGCGCCGCAAGTAACGTGTCCGACGGCGGGGCCGAGCCAAGTGCGAGAAGGCGTCGATGCAGGTCCGCGAGCAATGGTGGCGAGTTCGCCGAAACCTCCAACGGTATCGACAATGGTGCCGCCAGGTCAGACGGGTTGTCGGTTGGCTGTTTAACCACGGGCGTCAGGAGCGAAGCGATACCTGTTACAGCGAACCTCATCCGGTCGCCTCCATGGGCGATCAACGATAGTTCCAGTGGTTCCATTTCATCGAATTTGACTCCATTCGAACGCTTATGGCAGCCATTTCGTGGCAGGAACATTGCGTGAGCGCGGCGAGCCGATCGAAGCGCCCGTGCCGCTGCGACGCTGGTCTGTCAATAGATGTGAAAGACGACTCGGCGGCGAAAAACGGATCGATGGTTGGCGGCGCAAGAACGCTGGTGCCCTTAACGACAGGATTAAGTGAGGGAATCGGCGCGACTCCCTCCTCCTCGATCGTCGCGGATACGCTCACGACGGAAATCCAATTCGTGAGCGTGGGCGTAGACTTGGACATGGACGTGGACGTGGCCCTTGCAGTGGACGCCGCATCGGCGGTTGCTGTTGGACCGTTGGCGCCGGTCCGATCAGCGTTATTTCTGTGGCTGGAGGAGCTGTAAGCTCGATGAACGTGAACATGCGATCGATGATCCGGGCCGTATATCATGGCTAGCGCGGAAAAAGAGAAGATTATCCCGAGCGGGACCGCAATGATCCCAATTAAAGCACAGCGGCGTTGAGTGACTTCGGGCAGCTTTCCGAAGGCCAGGATTGCGTGCGCCAATCTACCCACGTTCGTTAACTCAGCCACCACCGCGAGGGGCACTCCTGGAACGGATGGGTCGGCCGTCTCGCAAGCGGTCGCGCATAATAGCGCCAAGCGTTGCGTCTTGCCTCGCTGACGCAACCAAACCGCCGCGATCGCGACGGTCGTGAACGCGATCGCCCACCGTGATTGCGTGAATGCCTCCAGCACATCTGGATCCATTGCGAATTCTCCCGCTGACACGGTTCGGTGGGGTCGCGCGACAAGCCTGTTTTCCAAGTTCGCCGCGTTGGAAACGTGTCGAGTCGCCCACTTTCGTTCCGCCTCACTGGATAAGCCGAACGAACCGCTCAAATCGGGCGCGGACGCGAAAAAAATGGCCCATCTGGGTTTAGCGTGGGTCTGGCTGCAAATCCAAGCCTCCGCAGTGAAAGAATAGGGTCCACCCGGAATTCCTGTGGGTCCCGCCGAAGATTCGTGCCTCGCCGAACTTCCGATCGCTTCATTGACGCGAATGGCTCCGCATAGGTGGGTTAAGCGCCCTGGGATTGTCGCTGCCAACACTCCTGCAATCCCCCGGGACCGCCGCGCCGGCAAGCTCGCCGAACGAGTTGGCGGGCGAATTGGGAGCGACCTTCCGTCGAGCCAAGAATGTGATCTTTCTTTGGCTGCAAGGCGGCCCGCCGCAGCACGAAACGTTCGATCCCAACCCCGACGCGCCGGTCGAGATTCGCGGTCCCTTCAAGCCAAAACAGACCCATGTGCCGGGCGTTCATTTCAGCGAATTGCTGCCGCGAACGGCCTGTTACGCCGACAGACTGGCGGTCGTGCGATCGCTGTCGACACGTACTATCTGCCCGCCTACATGATCGCCGCTCTCGATCCGGAGACTGGCCTCCAAGGCATATCTCTCGAGACGGCGATGGAAGATGGGAGGCTAGACCCGACTTGCTTCACCCCGGCTCAACGGGCGGCCATTTGGGATTGGGCGAAGGCCTACTGGCGGCTCATAGGCGAGGAAGCCCCGCCGATCTCATTGGCTAAGCATTGGGCGGGTGCCTTCGAGTAAAGCCCTGCCGAACCAAGCTATGCAGCGGACTCGCGACAGAATCGGGCGGAGTTGTTCGCGCAAGAACGCGAACCGCGGATAGCCGGCGCTCGTCGGACACAGATCTTATGACGCCGATGCCCCGGGGGCCCAATGCTTCCGACCCGGTTGCCCAAGTCCTTGCCCGTCCGCCATCTCCCGCTCCGATGGCACTGGCCTCAACGCGACTCTGCCGCGGAACGGAATGCGGAATAGCCATCAAGATTGTTCGCTCTTCCCTTGTGAGGAATGCTCGCCGTCGGTTTTATGGCTGGTGGTCGCCCCATCCGCCGCATTGCGGATTTCCAACGAGATCGATGGAGGTCACAGGCGGTGAACATCGAACTTAAACATGAACGTGAAGAAGACGGCCGATGGATCGCTGAGGTACCCGATCTGCCGGGCGTCATGGTGTACGGCAAGAGTCGAGATGAAGCGATTTCTAAGGTCAAGGCATTAGCCTTGCGAGTGCTAGCTGATCTACTCAACCCGGGGGTGGTGGATTCCGAAACTGAACGAGGTCTTTGCGGTGCCAGCATGAGTCAATGGCCCTCGCCAAGGCACGTGTGGTACTGGCCGCCTTGGTACGGATCGGCTGGACTGTCTAACGTCAATCTCGTGGAGAGACAGAGGCGCGGAGAAGAGCGCAAACGAGAGCGCGGCGCTGGTCGTCTCCGTTCGGCGCTGAGAGGCGAAAGTGAGATTGGAGAATGTCGGACCGATTCGGTCGTCGCAGGCAAGCGGGACGTCACGCGATTCGGCTGCTCCGAGCGATGAAGCTATCTCTGTGTCTCCACGAGAGCTGACAGGCGAGCGCGAACAGGACGTTGCACGCGAGTAGCCGGCAGCGTTGGTTACCCAATCAAAGCCAAACCCGCCCGCCGGGTTCACCTTGGCGCTCTTCGAAAACTAGATTTGCAATCTTCTTCGCGGTTCGTCACAATTCCCTCGCCCGAGTACTGGCCGTGGAACGTTTCCCGCGCCATACCCGCCGCAACAAGCCGCTCAACCGTAGCCGCCGGCCGCGCCGGTTTTTCGAGTTTCATGCGTCTTGGCGGCGTCCCGGTTAGCTTGGTCGTCCGGCTAGGAGGTTTCACGAGCCATGACAAACAGCCAAATCCGACATTGCTCCGCTGCCACCGTCTTTTCGTTTTGCATGCTGGCGCTTACGCCTTGTTTCGCCCAAAAAGCACCGGGCGATACACAGCAGTTAGGTAAATGGGTTATGACTTACTATCAAAACCCAACTCCCGACCAGTTTGTCGAGAAAGTGAAGGAGATGTCCGCGGCTGGAGTACTTTACAATCCAAGCCCGAATGCGAGACCAGACGCGAACGTCATGTTCCTCGGAAAGATTATGGCATCAAATGCCCGGCAGATCCCGCAGTGGTTGGATGCTCTCGCGTCACTTCCAGATACCGATAGGAAAGTCCTTAAACGAGCAGTATGGTATTCTGGCACTGAAACGGGTAAGGCGTGGCTTACTATGAATGGGGAAGCCGAGTTGGCGAACGGGCCCCGCCCCGTGTTGCTTGCCAACCAAAAGGCGATGCAGCTACAGCCATACCATATTG
>CAIXSC010000559.1 GCA_903921945.1 uncultured Planctomycetaceae bacterium | reverse complement strand
AGACCATCGACCGCTCGCGTCCGATCGTCGCGCATTGCCTGGCCGGCGGACGTTCGGCGATCGCCACAAGCATTCTGCAACGGGCAGGCTTCGACGTGACCAACATGTCCGGGGGATACAACGCATGGCTGGCCGCTGGACTGCCCGTGACCCGCGTTTGACCAAGGAGTCGATCACCGGAGGCCACTCACTTCGAGCCGTCGCTTCAAATCGAAACGCCAACTCATGAGTAGCCAGCTCATGAGAAGACAACTCATGAGAAGGCAACTACGCAAAACCATCCCGGAATGCGGCACCGTTTCGGCAACATCGCGTTTTGGCCTGCGAACCGCTCGTCCAATCGCGTGACGTCGGAGGCGGCCGGTTGACCAAACAGCAATGGATCGGGAAATCGACGAAAGTCGACGACGCGTCATGGCACCGCTAAGCTTGATCTTCGGAGCGGTGGTTGGTCTCTCGCTGGGGCTGACTGGTGGCGGTGGCGCGATTTTCGCGGTTCCCTTGCTGGTCTACGGACTCAACATGGCACCGCGTCAAGCGGTTGCGATTTCCCTGGCGGCGGTGGGAGCGACTTCTTTCGTAGGCTTCTACCATCGATGGAGGCTCGGCGAAGTCGAGCTGCGGACCGGTCTGCTGTTCGCCTTCGCCGGAATGGTCGGCGCGCCCGTGGGAGCCTGGCTCGCTCGTCTGATCCCGGAATCGATCTTGCTGTTGGCCTTTGCTGGAATGATGGTGTTGGTGGCGGTTCGACTCTGGCGACAGGCGTCGCATCCCATTTTGCCTCAAGCGGCTTGTCCAACTCCGGCCCAATCGGATGGTCCCACCTGTCAGCGTGACGCCACCGGGACTTTGATTCTGACTTCGCGGTGTGCCGTGTTGCTGCTCATTGTGGGCGTCTTCACGGGCCTGCTTTCGGGACTCTTCGGAGTCGGGGGTGGATTCGTCATCGTGCCGGCTCTGGTGCTGTTCAGCCGTATGTCGATTCATCGTGCCGTCGGAACGTCACTGATGGTCATCGCCCTTGTCAGTGTTTCCGGTGTCGCAGCGCAAGCGTGGGCCGGGCAGGCCATCGAACCGGTGGTCACATCCCTATTCGTGGTGGGTGGGATCGCGGGACTATTTGCCGGTCAGCGGATTGGCCATCGGTTGTCCGGCTCTGCCTTGCAAAAGGTCTTTGTGGTCGCCATCCTCGCGGTAGCAGGCTTTGTCATCATACGGAATATCGCTGCGTGAACGCCGACAAGGACAAGGGTCATGCCTGGCTTGGGACATGCGGACAAGATATCGGTCGCGCGGAGTTCGCGAAAGAAAGCGATTACACCCAACAGGATGCGAATCTGTAAGCCACGGGCTCCCAAGGCGGTTCGGGCGGCACACCAGACCAAATTGGAGAGTCAACACGACCTTATTCTCCGTCGACCATCATGAGCAAAATGTTGGGACGCTCATCCGCCGCGAAGACAAGTTGAGCACTCAGCCCTGGAATCAACAGGAAGTACGCATTCAACGTTTTCATGCAAGCTCCATTCCTTTCAGCCTGCCGGTCGCGGCGCCGAACGGTTTATCGTCGTAGCCGATTGGGTGCAGCACGCCTGCATACAGATTGCTCAGCCGCATGGCACCGCGCGCGATGGCAAGGTGGTGGCCGTGTTGGAAGCGGCCTTTGGCGAGTTTGGCGCGAGCGCCGGGCCAAGAAGCTTGTCGAGCATCCAGGTACCGTGAATCACCGGTGAAGTCGTGCTGCCGTTGGATGTGACCGCATGAATACTTGCGGTCCATCCGGGATTCGTGTGGGTCCCGCCGCAGATTCGTGCCTCGCCGAACTTCCGAGCCACGGCGCAAGCCGGCGCGGCTTGCGCCGCACCCTGCGACTCCTGCGATGGCGACCCACAGGAAACCCAGAAGGACCAGGAAATCCCCACGGCTGCCGAGTGTTGTTCCCGACGCGCCGCTGATGGCCCCTTTCTCTGGGTCGTTGCCGGTGGCGATCACCAGGCACTCGCACAATGATTCGGGCGAAACGGTTTTGCAGGTCGCGTGGCTGTAGATCGCATGCCCTCCAGTTTCACCCCCCTTGGCTGACGCGCTGGCCGTCCGCAAATCCAACGCGGCTCGCCGATGCAATCCGCCGTGACACCGCAGGCAATGCGGGTTGAGAATCGGCAGCACGTCGCGCTCGAACAGCGACAGTTCAGCACGAACGGTGGAAACTCCGAAAGACAAAACGCAAAACACAAACAAATTCCAATACGGCAATCTCCATGAACCGAGCTTTGCGGCAAGCGTCGTGTTCATCGTTTGGATTTTGGGTTTTGGATTTTAGATTTTGGATTTGGGGTTGTGAAGTTTATTTGAACGTCACCGACAAAAGTCCGTCGCGGAGGCTTCCAGCCTGCGGAACTGCTTAAGAATAGGCAGGTGGAAAACCTGCTCCACGGATTTCTTCGGGCTCATCCCGTGATCTCCTCGATCGGCTTGCCACCCGGCGCCACGGCGCGGACGGGGCGATTGCCGGCGTGAAGTTCGAGGCCCGGATCGATGCCCAGCAACTTGAGCACGGTCGCCATGAAGTCGGGGCCGGAGACCGGACGATCGACGACTTCAGCGGCGTGCTGATCGGTCTTGCCGATGATCGAGCCGCCGGGGACTCCGCCGCCGAAGAAGACGGTCGACCAAGCTTTGTCGTAGTGATTCCGCGCCCCGCTGGCGTGATGCGTCTTGGGCGTGCGGCCGAATTCGCCCATCCAGATGATGAGCGTGTCGTCCAGCAAGCCCCGTTCTTTCAGATCGGTGATCAGCGCGTGCATCGCCTGGTCGCTGGCCGGCAAACATTCGTTGCGGACCATGTCGGCGCGGCGCTGCTCGTGCGTATCCCAATCCCCCAAATAGACCTCGACGAACGGCACGCCCGTTTCAATAAGCCGCCGCGCAAGCAGGCAGCCTTGGCCGAAATAATGCTTGCCGTAGCGGTCATGCGCTTCGGCAGGCTCCTGGGTCAAGTCGAACACCTTGCCCTTGGGCGATCGCATCAGCTCGACCGCGCCCTGATAGGCTGAACGCTGCGCAGCCACGGCGGAGATCGGTGTTGCGCGTTGGAAGCCGGCTGCCAGCCTGTCGGCCAGCGACATGCGGGCGGCGAACTCCGTCGCGTCGACCGGGGGCGAGGAATGCTCCAGCCCCTTCGTCAGGTCTCGCAGGATGATTCCGCTGTGCCGTGGCCCCAAGTAGCCGCCTCCGGCGATGTACGGAAATCCGCCTCCCTCCATCGTTTTGCCCGTGACCATGAAATTCGGCAGCCCGGTTCCTTGGGGCCGCAGCGACGAGACGATCGAGCCGAACGACGGGTAGCTCAATCCAGCAAAATTCGGCCGGTAGCTGGTGTGCATGTAGATGCGAGCTCGCCAATGCTCGGCGGCTTCGGTAGTGCTCATGCCACGAATCACGCAAGCGTGCTGCATGAGTTGCGAGACTTTGGAATAGCCCTCGGCGATTTGCAGTCCGGGGACCGAGGTCGCGATCGTCTGGAACGTGCCGCGGTATTCTTGCGGCGCGTCGGGCTTGGGATCGAACGTGTCGGTTTGTGACGGCCCGCCGTCCATCCAGAGTAGGATGCACGACTTTTGTTTCTTGGCCGGTGTTTCTGCCGCGTGGGCCGCGAGCGAACCGAGCCAGCCCGAACAAGAAACAGCCGAAACGCCCGCCGCTGCCAGTTGAAATGTTTCGCGGCGAGTGAGGTTAAATGTAGACATCATGGATTGGTACTATGTATTTGTGGCTGGGGTTTCCGGCCACGGCCGTCAAGACCTCGGTTCAACGCACGCAACGCATTGTCTCCGCTACGGCACCACCGCGAATTCGGGCGAGTTCACCAGCGCCCACCAGACCGCCTGAATGGCTTCCATCGTTCCCTTCCGCTCGGAAATGAACTCGCGAGCGACCTTCAATTCTTCTTCATGCGGACGTCGACTGAGCACCGCGATGTACAGCCGAGTAACGATCTCGTCGGGTTCTCCCTTTTCGCGCACCACTTGCTCCACCAGCCGGTTCGGCTTGTGCATCGCCGAGTCGTTCAGCAGCGTCAGCACCTGTGGAATGCCTTGCGTGTAGTCGCTCGGTGCGCCGTCCATTTCGTCGGTGTCGAACAGCTTCAAGAAATTGCCGCGGCTCCCCAACGTCGTCTGCGAAGCTCCGCTGATCGCCCCCTTGTCGGGATCGCCGCCGGAGGACACCACGAGGCATTCCCAAAACGCTTCCGGCGCGAGGACCTTACATGTCGCGTGGCTGTAGAGCGTCTTGTCATGTTCGTTTTCAACGAGCGCCACATGCGATCGCTGATACGCGCGGCTGAGCAGCATCCCACGCAGCAGATGCTTGATGTCGAACTTCGCCGCCACCAGTTCGCCCGCCAGTGAGTCAAGCAACTCGGGATGCGTCGGCACGTTTTCGGGATCGAGCGAATCAACCGGCTCGACCAACCCCCGCCCAAAGACCTGGTGCCACAACCGATTCACCGACGCGCGGGCGAACAGAGCATTCTTTGGCGACGTGATCCAATCGGCGAGCACCGGCCGCGTGGGCGATTTGTCGTCGAGCGTCACGGTGTCTCCACCAAGCCATCGCGCGGCGACGACCTGTCCCGCCGCGGGACCGGCGTCCACCGGGATCACAATCGAACCGCCCTCTTTGCGTTCCAGCGGCAGCAGCCCGAACCGCGTCCTCGGCGGGCCGGCTTCGGTGTCGTGAATGCCTTTGCGATGTTCCCCTTTCTTCGGATTCGGCTCGACCTTCGCTGTGCGGCTGAAGAACGCCGACAGGCCCCAGAAATCGGACTGTTTCCAAGTGGAAAACGGGTGGTCATGGCACTCGGCACATTGCAGTTGAATTCCCAGAAACCGCCGCGCGGCGGACGACGCGAGTTTTCCAGCGCGCGGCTGACCGTCGTCCATGCACTGACGCACGAAGGCGATCGGCGGGTCTTCCCCTTCCGCCGTAAGCATCGCGCGAACCAGTTCGTCCCATGGGCGGTTCTTGTTCAGTTCCTCGGCGAGCCACTTTTGAAAATTCGTCGCGTACGCGCCTTTCAAATCCTCGCCCGCTCCGATCGGCACAGCGACGCGGTCGCGCCAGAGCCGCGCCTAGTACTGACCGAACTCGGGGCGCGCGAGCAGATGATCGATCAGTTCTGCGCGGGTTTGCTTCCCCGCCGGCCGGTTTTTCTCGTTCGCATCGGAATGGATGGTTTGCTTGTCAGGCTGGAGGCCCGACCCACTGAGGAACGCGGTCGCTTCAGCGCGCGTCGGAATTCGCCCGACGACATCCAACCAAACTCGGCGTTGAAACTCGCCGTCATCCGCCTGTGGCGACGCGGGCAGTTTCGCTTCGGCCAACCGCCGGTCGATGTGGTCGTCGATCATCGTCGCAAGTTGCTCCGACGAACGAGGCTTTTCTGGCAGCGCCAACACATTCGACCGCTGCACCGACTTCGCGCCCGCCGCGATCCAACGGCGAATGATTTCTTTCTGGTCGGCCGCGACCTTGATCGGATTCTTCGGCATCGCGTTCGATGCGATCTTCTTCCAGACCAGGCTGGACTCGGCGTCGCCCGGCACAATCGCCTTGCCGCTCGCGCCGCCAGCCATCGCAGTGTTCATCGTGCGCAGATCGAGTTCCCCTTTTCGATGCAGTCCACCATGACATTGCAGGCAGTGCGAATTCAGAATCGGAAGGATGTCGCGCTCAAACGTCGGCTCGCCCGCGAACCCAGTGACGCCGGCGAACAGGAAGTGGAGAAAGAGAATACGTTTCATAAAAACTCGTATGACTGTTTCTCGGTTCAACGTCGATTCGACGGGTAGGACGTGTAGGACGGGTCTCCAGGCCCGTCCGAATTCATGCATTTCCCAGAAGAACGGACGGGTCTGGAGACCCGTCCTACTTTCGCGACATCGCGGCTATGGTTTCGCTCGCCGGAGAATCCACAGGTTCATGTCGCCGTCCGAGTAAAAGGCCTTCGGGTACTGGCGGGATTCGGGCGGATCGCTGTTCTTCCAACCGCTTTCGCGATAACACAACCGCAACGTGTCGTTGTCGAGGAACTCGAGAATGCCGGGCACGAAACCGTCCTTGGGCGTGGGCGTCGCGCCGCTGCCCGGCGGCGGGAAGGTGATGTTGAACTTGATGCGCGCCGGCTGAGCCGACAGATCGAGTTGGTAGCCGCCGGCGTACTTCGAGCCCTTGTCATTAGGCCCGCTCTTCCAGGCGAACGAATCGGATTCGAAGATCGCCACGGCCGACGTCCGCCCTGGGCCGAGCTTGTCGAGCGAATCATCGAGCGCCGTGAGCATCTGCCATTGGCCGACCAGGTTCGCCTTGCCAGTGGGCTTCGCGGGCGGATGGCGGACCAGCACCAGGATTGTGTGTTCCCGGTTGCCAATGAAGTTGGTGGTTCGGCCCTTGTCGAGATTAGTCCGTCGCCAGGAGATTTTAAGAATGTCCTTGTCGTACAGCACGGCAATGCCCGGGAGCTTCGTTGGCTCCTTGGTATCGCTGGTCGGCGTCAGGTCAACATCCCACGCCGGCTTGCCAACGTGCTTCCAGTTGCAGTTCGCCGAGAATAGCGTCTTGCCGTCGGCAGAGCTCCACTGAAACTGTTTGTCGCTGATGGTCGCCGAGGAATTCTGGTACTCCGGCCGGTCGGTTAGATTCGTATCCGCTTCGTGGGCCAGGAGCACATGCCACTTTCCTTCGATCGACCGAAACTCCTCCTCCGGCGTCGGCGGCGCCGGCGCCGCCAACTTGGTCGGCTTCTGAGCCATCACCGGCAACATGCTGCTGTAAGTCAGCCACAGAACGCAAACGAAGGGAAACGCGAGGTTTCTGATCTTGGTCGATTCGGAAACGGTGAGCATGACAATTTCCTTGAATAGGCCCGGACTCGGTGACTGAGTCCTATTGATTCGAAACCCTCGGAACTTAGCAAGACAAAAAGCCGCATGACCGTGCCCGGCGGACCATGGGGCAATTTGTCGAGCCCTTGTCATCCGGCAACGGCTTGACCGACGTCACGTAGCCGATATGGGCCTCGATCCGGCCGTCAGCGCCAAACAAGGTATGACGAGCACTGCCAGCGTCAGTGCCTTGGTCGGCGAAAGCGGGAAGGTCGATTCCGGCTTGGCGAGCCACGGAGCGGCGGCTCGCTGTTCCTCCACTTCCTGTCACTCCCCAATGCAATACAGCCGCTTCTCGGTTCGGATATAGACTCGCTTGTTCTCGAACACCAGCGAGCTGCGGAACGGCTCCAGCTTGTTCTCGGCCAGAATCTTGTACTCCCGGCCCGGCTGCAGGACCAACGTCGTTCCTCTTTCGCTGCTGACATACAAATACTGGCCCGCCAGTGAAATGCTCGGATAAATCGAGGGCTCGAGAGGAAGACGCTCTTCGTACACCTTCTTGCCGGTGTCGGCTTCCATCACGGTGAAAATGCCTTGGTCGCTGGCCGCGTAGAGCAGGCCGTCATGAAGCACCGGCGAAGAAAAGCCATACCCGGACGACTTGACTCTGGCCTTCCACACGATGTCCGGTTGCCAGGTCTCCTCGATTGCGGTCGGCATACGCACCGCATGGGAATCTCCGTGGATCAGATAAACGATGCCGTTGTGCATGATGGGGGAGTTGGCGCCACAGGAACCGAGCTTTTCGGCCAATAGTTTGCCGTCTGCCACGCGCACCAGGGCCCCCTTCGGAGTCACTACCACATCCGTGTCACCAATCCGTGTGGCCAGCGGCGTGCCCCAGCTTGATTGGCATTTCAGCCGCCAAACTTCGTTCCCCGTTTTCGTGTCCAGAGCAACAAGGTTGGTGAACTGGATCAGTAGTTTATCGCCGACGAGAATGGGCGAAGCCGAATGCCCAAAAGACAAGTCGGTATGTTCGATCAGCTTAAGCCACTTGCGGTTGCCATCGAGGTCGTAGCAGGCGACGAGCCCGTTCCCATAGGCCACGAAGATGTCGCGGCCGTTTGTCACGGGAGTCGGCGCGGAGTAGCCGGCAGTCGAATGGATGCCTGGCTGCGTGTAGCGCTCGGCCAGCGTGAATGTCTTCTTTTCGTTGATGAATTCGTCGATTTGGGTGCGGAACGGCGTGAGTTGGCGGTTGATCTCCTTCTGCTCCACCTTGTCCTTGACCAGAGAGCTTTGCAAAGTATTCATTTCTTTCCGGACGGCAGACTCTTTCTTGTTCAGTTCGGCAATTGCCGCCAGTTCCTCGTCGAGCTTGACGCGCACGTCGGGCGCGATCTCGATCTCGGAATACTTGCACGTTCGCTCCCAGACGATCTTGCCGTCGGCGCTGTCGATGCACAACAGTGTGCCCGGCTCGGAGCCGTTGTAGATGAATTTGCCCAGCAGCACAGGATGGCTGACGCCATAACCCGGCATCGACGTGGACCAGACGACGTTCTTCGTCGTGGACCACTCTAACGGCGGCTGGGCCGTCGGATAAACGCCGCTGCCGTCGGTGCGCCAGCCGATCGGGGCTTGGGCCTGGGCGAAGTACGGCACAGTCAGAATGAGCGCAAAAGCAACGAGCAGAGCATTCCGCCGAACGTTCATCTATGTTTCTCCAAATGGTTCATTAGACCGAGGCAGCATAGCTCCTAGCCCTCGTCGATGGCCAGTCGTTTCGACCATCGTTCACTGCGGCTCTTCAAGGAATTCGT
>CAIXSC010000558.1 GCA_903921945.1 uncultured Planctomycetaceae bacterium | reverse complement strand
TTATTCGGGGCTTTCAGACAGGATCTTCGCGTACGCTTTCCGGGCCGTATCGTAGGCGGCCGCGGCGGCGGGGCGTTCATCCATGCGGATGGCCCGTTCCTTTTGTTTCCAGCAAACATCCACCGCGTCCAAACACCACTGGGCGCTGCGGCGGCTGGCGCGGATCGGCTGGCCGCCAACTTCGACGAAGATTGGATTCGTGTGGCAGGTCGGGAAGATCCGCAAAGCCACCCAGCAAGATTTGGTCGGCTTGTAGTCGAAAGCCACGTCCACGATACGGCCATCCGCGTCAATTTCCCGCTTCTCCACGGCGACGCCGTTCACGATCAGTTCCACCGGCACGCGTCGCGAATCGCCGACCCGCGAACGCTCCACATGCCAATAAGGCTTTTGGTCGAGCGGCTTCGACCGGATTTCCTCGCGCGGCTTCTCTTCCAGTAGCGCCGCGGCGCGGACGGTCGCCTTGATCGGTTCGCCCGGCTTGATCGCCAACACGCTGGCCTGTCCAGCCGCGCCCGGCTCGCCAACCCCCAATCTGTTAACTTGGAAATCGTACAAATGGCTCAATCCATCGCCGCAATAGCTGCGTCCATCGCGAATCCCGAGCACCCACTGGTCATAATCGAGCCCACGTTTTGGATCGAGCTTGACGTAGACGCGGCCGAGCCCCACGCGGTCGCCGTAAATGCACGGGAAGTCGGTCTCGCCGCTTATCCGGCACCGATAGCCGCAATTCAGCGTGTGGTACCAAATACTGAGCTCCCACAGGATGGGCGTGTCGACGGCGGAAATGAAGTGGCACACATCATGGACCACATCCACGATGTATTCGTTCGCGCCAATGCCGTCGAACTTCGGCATCTCATAGCTGGGCAGTTCGCGACCGCCCACTTGCAATCCCCACCCGCTGTGAGAAAACCCGACCACGCCGCCTTGCTCCTTGCCCCACTTGAGCACCGGCAAATCCCAGCTCGGCCATTGCTCGATCCGCGTCGTGCCCGGGTAATCGTCCTCGTTCAGCCGCAGCAAACATAAATGGCCGGCATGCGAACTCGGGAACCCCGAGACCTCGACGTCGTACCGCATCAAGTAATCGGGCTGCGAAAGCTTGTGTACTTTGCCGTCAAAGAACTGTTTTTGATAATACCAGCAAGGTCCCCAGGACAAGACGCAGCCGATATTCAAGTCCTCGCCAAGAATATGCCGCATCATGTCGGCAGGCGTCACACCCTGCGTCGGCGATTCGTAGTGCGCGCACCCCGCCGCGTGGACATGATGGTCGCCCGAGTACCATCCGCGATCGGCCAGTTTGATCCACCGTTTCAATTCAAACCGCTCCGAGTGCGCCGGCGCCGACGGCACCGTGATGCGCCGTTCCAGCACACGGTACTCGGGGCCGCGCGTGTATGTCACTTGATAATCGCCCGGAGGCAAAGTGACGGTCTCGCCACTATGGCGATATATTTGATCGTGAAAGAAAAAGTCCGGCGCGAGCCGCCGCGACCGCGCGGGATACACGCGGCCCTGTTTGTCCTTGATCACAAACTGGCCGGTCGTCGGTTTGCCATCGGCATCCACCACTTCCAACGTCACAGGCACTGCCGGCTGGCACTCAAACAAGATCGGCACTTCATTCCGGAACCCCAGGTCCTGCGTGCCTTGGCCCACATCGAACGCCAGTTTCGCTTCGCGTTTCCCCCGGTCGCGGCTGTAGAGCTGTGCGATCCGATACTCGACCGCCAGCCCTGACAACGTTTCGCGGAGCGGTTGCGAGTCGAATGTGGCGATGTCTAGCCAACGGTCGGGGACGTCGGCGGGCTTCACCGTCGGCTGCGGATCGGGGGAGCCCGTCGAACGTTTATGGAGCGGCGCGGCGTTGGGACTGCGGACCGCCAACTTCCCCGTCACCCCCGCTTCGTTATGCACCTTAATCAGAAACACCGACCAGCCTTGCTCGTGCAGGACCGCCGGCGCCGGCCCACGCTCCGCCTTCACGCGGCTCTCCGGATTGATGCTCACGGCAGCCAACGCCAACGGATCGAGCGCCTTTTGGATCGCCGCGACCGCTTCCACCTCGTCCGCTATGTCCAACGCCTTGTCGAGCGCCGCTCGACGCTCCGCGGAAAGCGGCTGGCCAAGGAACTCGAGCGCTTCCGCGACCCGGCGAACTTGCGCTTTCAGAGGCTGGGCCTCCACGCCGCCAACCAATGGCAGTTCGGCCGCCGCCGCCAGCGTGGCGAGCGAGACGCTGATCATCACCATCGTGCCGAGGATCACCGCCACGTTTCGGGAATAGCTCGCCACGGACGCCCGCTCGGGCCAAGCTCGCGTGAACCGACGTCGCTTGAAGAGAAAGTCCAGCATCAGAAGCCCCTTGTTTCGTGGCAGCGAACGTGACTGGGAATGGGATATGGGAACGGGATATGGGAATAAGATATCCGAATGAACGCGACGGAAGCGATCGAGAGTTCGGTTCGAAGTACCACACGCTTTGCGTTAGTTCATCAACGCCACATGATTCACGATCCAAGGCAAGGGATCAAGGACTTAGGCCATAGGCCACGGACGAACACCGCAAGACACGGAAGGCGGTTTTTGGAATTCGCGTTCCTCGAGCTTTAACCACGGATA
>CAIXSC010000557.1 GCA_903921945.1 uncultured Planctomycetaceae bacterium | reverse complement strand
CCCGCGCCATTGCGATCAACTGGTGTTCCGCGAGCGGTCCGAGCTCGCAGCCAGCGATCTTGCAGTACCATTGGGGCGTTTTCATGAGCGACTTCTTGCTCCCCGGCTGCGATCTAGCGACGATCAAAGGATAGGGCGGTAACGGCCAAGTTGTCAATTTCAGGGCGCGTTCCCAATCGCGATTCCCATTTTCGCTGCCGAGTCCCCCCCGTCTCCGTGTCCCGCGTCTCCGTGTCCCGCGTCTCCGAGTCCCCCGTCTTGAAGGCTGATTCCCTGGATCTGAATCCATAACGGCGTCCTCGTTGTGGCGGCGGTGGGCGGGGCAATTGGTTCGGGGTGAAGCCAATGCTGGCGGGAGTTGCGTTTGGCCGGTACAACCAAGGGCATGACATCCACGGTTCAACCGACTCCTGAGAATTCGGAAGCGACGCCGCAAGCTTCCTCCACGGTCCATGTTCCGGTGTTGCTGGACGAAATACTCCAGTGGCTCGAACCGCGTGCCGGGGAACGGATTGCCGACGGCACGCTTGGCGGCGGCGGCCACACCCGAGCGTTGGCGGAACGGGTGGGCGATTCGGGGTGGGTGCTCGCCACCGACCGCGATGCGGCGGCTGTAACGCGGGCCGCCGAACGCTTGGCGGGACTGCCCGTGCATTTGGTGCATGCCAGCTACGCCGATCTCCCCGAGGTCTTGGCGGAGCGGTCCTGGGAGCCGCTCGACGGCGTGTTACTGGACTTGGGATTGTCGAGCGACCAACTGGCGGACGACGAGCGCGGGTTCAGTTTTCATAGCGACGGTCCGCTCGACTTGCGGTTCGACACGTCCACGGGCCGGCCCGCGTGGGAATGGTTGCGTCGACTGCCGACCGAGGCGCTCGCCGATTTGATCTACCAATTTGGCGAGGAGCGTCACAGCCGACGGATTGCCCGGGAGATCGTCGCTCGCCGCGAACGCGATCCGATTCGCACGGCGTCGCAATTAGGGGAGTTGCTGCGGCGGGTCGTTCCGAGGTCGCGTCACGACAAAATCGATCCGGCGACGCGAACCTTTCAAGCCTTGCGAATCGCGGTGAATGGCGAGTTGGATGAATTAACGCGAGCGCTTCAAGTTTTGCCTCGGTGTCTGCGTCCCGGCGGCCGGGCGGCGATCATCAGCTTTCACAGCTTGGAGGACCGGTTGGTCAAGCAGGCTTTTCGGGACGACCCGCAATGGGAGCCGCTGACCAAGAAGCCGATTTGGGCGAGCGAAGCGGAGCACGAGCGGAATCCTCGAAGCCGCAGCGCGCGGCTGCGAGTCGCGGCAAGGCGTCCGTAGGGGCGAATGGGCTCGTCGCGGCGAAGGGCTCCGCGACCGCTAAGTGCTTGCCGCACGTCGATCAGATCGGGACGGAGAGCGTGCCCATGGCGGAAAACCCGGCGAATGCGACGGTGGCCTTGTTCGCGGGGTGCCCCGTGGTTCGCATTGTCTCCGGAGGACAGACGGGCGTCGACCGCGGCGCGCTCGATGCGGCGCTGGCTTTGGGTATTCCCCACGGTGGCTGGTGTCCTCGAGGCAGGCGGTCCGAGGACGGTCGAGTGCCATCGAGGTACCGGTTGCAGGAAACCGAGTCGTCGCGATACGACGTTCGAACGGAACGCAACATCGTCGACTCCGACGCCACCTTGATCCTGCACGACGGGCCGCTTACCGCGGGCACTGCCTTGACGAGGCGGCTCGCCATCCAGCACGCGAAGCCGGTTCGGCTTGTCGATCTCGGAAAGCCGATTGACGGGTCCGCCATCCGCCGCTGGCTTCTGACCGTCGAGATTCGCGTGCTGAACGTCGCTGGCCCGCGAGAGAGTTCGTGTCCGGGAGTGGCTGAGCGAGCGCAGGCCGTATTGGAACGGCTTCTCAAGGAAGGACCGGTATCTGGGGACACCGTGTCAGCTCGCGCTTAGCCCTTCCTCCGGACGTCGTTGAGCACGCGAGGCAACGTTTCGTCCGAGTCACGATGCGAGCGTCTGTTCGGTTACGGGCCGCGACCTTAGGGCTCCGATTTCGTGGCCCCGTCGACGCTCTTGCTATCCGCAGCCGGCTTCTCGTCTAGCGCTGGAGTGCTTGGGGCCCCGTCATCCATTTCGACTTTCAAGTCGAGGGGCGATTCCTCGGAGCCGGCCGGGGGCTTCGAGGGAGCGCCGCCACATCCGGACGACCAGAGGATCGCGCCGAGTGCCAACGTTACGTTGGCGGCAAGGAGCGCCACGCCATGCCGTTCGCGCGGATGGAGAGAATGAGGCAGGGGCGAGGAAGTAAGCGCTGAATCGGAGATGAGCGAGGGCACGGTGGACGTCAGCTCGCTTTCTTCTTGCTATTGACGAAGGCGTAGTCCGAATTGGTGTGGTCGAAATCCAAATCCTTGAGGCCGACATTGAGTTTCATGTTGAGGTAGGTGTACTCTTCGAGCAGTGGCGCTTCGCCGCCCGGTTTGGTTGGCCAAAGGTAGGCGGCATAGCGGACAGGCACTTGGTACTCGTTGTCGACGAAGATTTCCGCGCGGTGGAAATCGAAGTGGTCGCGCTGCACCGGATGGACCACTTTGAGCAGTGTGCAGACGCGGCCGTTGATTTTCGCGCTGGGACGGAATTCCACCTCGCATTCGGCTTGCTTGCGGTCTCGCTGTCCCTTTTCGATCAAACGCATCACAAGCGTTTCGACACCGGCTTCCGTGATCGGATAGCGATTGCCGGACATGGCGAGCGTGCTGTCGGGCTTGAGCCAAACGGTTGGCAGGAACGAGCCTTTCAAGCCGCCTTCGTGGGCGACCATTTTGCCGCCGTTCGCCCCCTCGACGTAGATGACTTCGCGTCCCTTCACCGAATCGGGCTTGAGGAAGTAAAGGTAGATCGCGAACGGCACAACAACCTTGTCGCCGTCGACGCGTCGGTTCCGCACCTTCGCGAACATGTACTCGTAGTCGCCCAGCTTGTCCTTGATTCGCTCGCGCTTGACGAAGGTACACGAGTAATCGGCGATGTCGCGTTGAATGTGCCGCATCGCCTTGAAGGCGATATCGAGGGCCGGATCGAGCGGATGCGCGCTGGCAGCCCGCGCCGCGGCTTGCGGATCGCTACCGGTTGCCTTGCTGACTCGAAAGAGAGGTTCGCGAAGCTGGTCGCGAGGTTGCGGTTCGTCGGCGAAGAGTCGTCCGGTCGCCAAGCCAGCTCCACCCACGCAAACCGCTTCAAAAAAAGCCCGGCGAATCAATTGCAACTCCGACATCGATTCAAACTCCTTTCGCGGTGCGTCCATTCCCTCTTCTTCATCGCCTTGCCGCTCGGGGCCGCATCATCAATCTTGCCAAGTTTCCGGGCATTTCCCAGGCGTGCTGATCGGTCGACAGTCCCCGCGACCCCGCGTATAGTACCGAACCATGCAGGAGCAAGCGAGGCGGATTTTCGCTGGACCGCTCGCTTGCATCCAAGGTTTCGCGGGCCTGTGTTGCAGTAGTGCGGCACGACCGCAGTCGGAGAGCGATCGTGGACGCGACGAAGCAGCAGCCAGACCCTCAGTCGACGCGGCCGATCGTTGCGCGGATCACCTCGCGAATGTTCGCGGTCAACACTTACATCGCCAGTCTGCCTGGGCGATCGGATTGCGTGGTGGTCGATCCGGGCTTCGATGTCGAACGGATCCTTCAAAAGCTGTTCGACTCGCGATTGACGCCGGTCGCCATCCTGAACACGCATGGCCACATCGACCACATCAGCGGCAATCAAGCGCTCAAGCGGCAATGGCCCGATTGTCCGCTTCTCATCGGGGAGTTCGAGACGGACAAGCTGACCGATCCGATGCGGAACCTATCGGGGCTTTACGGGACGCCGGTGGTCAGTCCACCGGCGGACATGGTCGTGCGGGCTGGCGAGCGGATCGATTTCGCCGGCATGGAGTTGGCAATCCGATTCACTCCGGGACATTCGTCGGGGCATGTGGTCTTCCTCTGGCAGGGCGCTGCGCCGTGGTTGGTGTTTGGGGGCGATGTGTTGTTCGCGGGCAGTGTGGGCCGGACCGACTTTCCCGATGGCGATTTTGCCCAGCTTTGCACCTCGATTCGCGAACAACTCTTCTCGTTGCCAGACGACACCATTGTTCTCCCTGGCCACGGCGGACCGACGACGATTGGCCAGGAACGCCATGGAAATCCGTTTGTTGGCGAAAATTGCGAGTGATTTTCTTCGAATTACGGTTCAAGTCGTAAGTCTACACGACAGATGGGGTTTCGGCTCGCAAAGGCAACGGGAGATAGGTCGGCACCCGCGATGGGGGGTTGACCGGCCAATCGCTATAAATTCTCTATTCGTCCTATTCGGCATTTTGGCACACGCTCCGCTCTGTCGGGGGAAATCAGCTAGGCCCGCGATTGCGGAGCGTTTCGTGCCACGGACCGAGTGCCAGGTCGAAGTTGGTTGCGATGAGCGGTCCAGACGGAGCCTCTCTAGACTTTTCCAAGCGTGGGTGATTCATGTTCCAGCGTCTCGTTGGTGTCGGTCGTCGCTTCCTCAAGTACCTCACAAGCTCGCTGGCCAAACGGCGGATTCGACGTCACCGTCGACTGATGCTGCTGGAACCGCTTGCCGCCCGCCAAGTGTTGGCATCCTACACGGTGCCCACTGCTGATTCGGCGACGCTCAACATCGCCACGTCAGGCGAGAGCCTTTCGATCACTGCGGATTCGAGCGACTACATCATCACGAGCGCTGGCGGGTCGGGGTGGTCGGGAAGCGCGGCGACGGGTGTGACGGTTTCGGGTAACGACCTGCGGCTCGCCAAGGCGACATTCACGGGCACGATTACGATCAACGACCAATCGGGCATCAGCGGCGGCGCGGTGACGTTCAATTCCAACACGGGCACAACCTACGGCGCGAATTTCACGGTGACGCTGAACGACGCTCCTGGAGCGGTGACGTTTGGCACCGGCGCCAATCCGAGTTTTGGCGCCAAGAACTTGGGCATCTCGACAACCGGCAATGTCGTCTTTAATTCCAGCGCGACAGTTGCGGCGACGACCGGCAATGTCTCGATATCCGCTGGCGGCACGCTGACGCTGGGATCGAGCACCGGGATATCGACAACCCAGGGCTCTTTGACGCTCGCATCGACTGGCGCGACTTCATTGGCGATGAGCGCGGCCGTTTCCACGACGTCGGGCGCGCTGGCTATCTCCGCGGGCGGCGCGATCACGCTTGCCTCATCGGCGAGTGTCGCAGCGACTGGCGGCGGAAATGTCACTCTGAATTCGACGGGGTCGTCGGTGACCGCGACTGTGGACAGCACCGCCGACGTGTCGGGCACGACGGTCGCGATCTCCGCGGCCTCGGGAATCAGTCTAAACACGGCGGCTACGAACGCGTCGTTGACCGTGACCTCCGCAGGTTCCATCAACGTCTCCGACACGGCGGGCGGCTTGACGGTGACTTCGGCTTCGACGTCGAACGGCGGTATTACGCTTTCGGCGGCCTCTGGCGCACTCGTCTTGACCAGCGTTACCGCGGGTAGCAACTCGGTGACCGCGTCGACCTCGGTTTCCGGCGACATTCAAGTTGGCAGTGTCACGGCCGGCACCTCGGTCACCTTGACATCGGTGGGGGCGATCACGGAATCGGGGTCGGACGTGGCGGCGGATGTTTCCGGCACTGCCATCACGTTATCCGCGGCTTCAGGGATTGGGACGTCGAGCGAAGCTCTCGACATCAATGCGACGACAGAATTGAGGGCGGCGGCGGTTAGTTCGGCGGGTATCATCAATATCGGGGACACGTCGGGCGGGCTGACGGTGACATCGGCCACGACCACCAGTGGTGCCATTACATTGTCCGCGACCAGCGGCGATTTGACACTGGCGAGCGTCACAGCGATCGGCGGCAACATCACGGCGTCGACGGTGACCAGCGGTACCATTGCCATCGGTAGCGTAAGCGCGTCCGGAAACTCGGCTTCTTTCACGTCGGCTGCCGCCATTAATGAAAGTGGAACGGACGGCACTGCGGATATCGTCGCCGATACCATTGATTTGACGGCCACATCGGGAATTGGCGTTAGCAACCCGTTGGAAATCGATGCTCATGCGACGACGGGTGGATTGACGGCGGTTGCCGGCGCGTCGGGAGTTATCAATATCGCGGACACGACGGGCGGTCTCCTGGTGACGTCGGCGACGACTTTGGCCGGCAGTATTACGTTGACCGCCATCAGCGGAAACTTGACGCTCACGAGCGTCTCGGCGACCGGGGGGGCCATCAATGCCAGCACCACTGGCTCAGGCAGCATCCTGGTGGATAGCGTGACCGCGGCGAACAGTGCCGTCAGCCTTACCGCGATTGGAACGATCGAGGAAGCTGGCGCCGGTGATTCCGCTGCCGATGTCACGGGGACCGCGCTCACCCTCCAAGCTGGAACCGGTATCGGCGTCAACACAGGCGGCACGCTGGAAATCAACGCGGTGCTGGGTGGGGCGGCAGGGACTTTGACCGCTAACGTTTCTGGAACGGGGAACCTGAGCGTCAAGGACACAGCCGGCGGGTTGACGGTCACCACCGCTACCACCAGCAGCGGCGCTGTCTCCATCGAGGCGGAAGGTGGCGACTTGACGGTGTCAGCCGCGACGGCGGGCGGTTCGTCGAATGACATGACCATCACCACGACCACTTCAGGCAATATCACGCTGACGAATCTGTCCAACCCGGGTGACTTGGTTACTGTGAACTCGGCGGGCGGGATTATCGACT
>CAIXSC010000556.1 GCA_903921945.1 uncultured Planctomycetaceae bacterium | reverse complement strand
GGCGCCGCTGCGAACCGACAAATCCAAGTCGCCCTTGATCGTGACCAAGCCCTCAACGGCCAGCAGATCGTGGCCATCCGCCACGCCTGGGCCAGCCACGCCGCCGATCTGTGGATGGTAATCGCCCAGCGTGGTCGTGCCCACGGCCAACGTGCCAACGTCCGTCGCTGTCCCCGGGTAAACATCGTGGAGACTCCCCTTGGGCATTTCGATCTGGCCATATCCGGACACGTCCGAACCCAGCACATCGACGCTAGCGGTCAAGCGGCCATCCACCCGGACGGATTGGAGCGTCGCGGAGCCGTTGGTCGTCAATTCGCCAGCAGACTCAACCATCGAGTCCTGCAGGAATAGCGCTCCGACGCAGGATGTCGCGCCGCTAAACACCGACCCGGTATGCAAACAGAAGCCGCTGACGTTGATGGACGATCGATAGACGTTCGGAGCTTCGGCTCGTCCATCGGACTGGTGCATCCCAGCCACAATGGGCTGCGTGAATGTCAACTGCCCGTTTGTCGACAAGTTGTTGACGTTCAGCGTACCGTCGATGGTGATGGGACTAGACCACGTGGCCGACCCGCTCGCCGTTTCTATGGAAAGCGTTCCGGCGCCGACAACCGTTTCGTCGACGATGTTCACGCCAGGACTGAGGACGATCCGGCCGTAACGCTGCACCTGAATGCCCGCGGCGAGACTCCCGTCAGCGAATCCCAGAGCGAGATTGTGGCTCAACTGGACTCCGCCGCCGGCCAAAACCGTTTGGCCAGCGAAAGAGTTGGAACTTTCGATCACGAGCAATCCGTCGCGGACGAGAAGCGGCGCGGTAAACGAGTTGACTTCGGCCGTGAGCGACGCCGTGCCCATGCCGTCTTTCACGATCTGGCCGCCACCTGAAACCGTCCCAGCCACATCAAGTCCGATGCCGAGCGTGGATCTGGTGTCGATGGTCCAAGTCGCGCCGTTCAGATCCAGCGGGCCGGCGAGCGTCAACGAACCATCCGAGCGGAACGCCTGCGCGCCTGCAAGCTCGATGCCGAACATCACAGAGTTGTTCGCGCCCGTGTTGATGAGACCATTCGATAGCACCACCTCACTGCCCGCGAGCTCGTAGTCGCCGCCAGTCAAGATCACAGCGCGGAAGGCCACTGGGGAAACAAAATCGTTGGAAGTGGCGCGCGGAGCGCCGCTGTCCGCCGGAAACAATAGGATCGCGTTCGCACCCGGCGCTGTGTCTCCCAACCAATTCGACGCGGTCGTCCACTGCGCATCGGCGCTCAGACCACCGCTATCCGGACGGCCATCCCACACTGCCACATCCACTCGGACCAACGCGACATCGTTGCCATCGCCGCCGTCGTAGCTAATCTCGAAAACCAAATCGTTCACGAGCAACAGGCTGTCCGCGGGAAGCGCCTGGAACTGTCCTTCGATCGGATCGCTTCCATCATTCTGAATGATGACGAAACTCTGCCCGACTGGCGGAACATAGGCGTTGAAAACTGGCTGCAGCACGGCTTCCCGCAGTTCGAGGTTTCCGCGCACGTCCAGTCGATCGAAGTCAACTTCGACGGTTGGACCGAGAATCAGCGGTGCGAATGTGGTCAAGATCGTGCTGCTGGCGACTCGCCCCAGCCCCAGTGATCCGCCTGATAAATTGTCGCCCGGGTCCAGGATGGTGAACTCGCCCGATTGATACTCGAGCGTCCCGTTGCCCGAGACATTCCCGCCTTGCATGGCTGTGATTGCCGCGAGGGTGCCGTCCACGATGGACGAAGTCACGTTGATTGTGGAAGCGGAAATGGTCGCGCCGCTCCTGACAAGGCTGCCCGTCAGG
>CAIXSC010000555.1 GCA_903921945.1 uncultured Planctomycetaceae bacterium | reverse complement strand
GCGAATCGTCCGCTTCCGGTGATGCATCTCGCCCTGTGACTGTGTGGCTCGATGAAAACGCAGAGTAACGCAGAGTAACGCAGGGTAGCGCCAACAAGGCGGTGTACCAGAGCGGGCGACCAAGCCGGCGGCGAAGGGAAACGTTACCAGCGCCCACCCGATCACCTTCCGTGATGCATGACGTTCAACCCCGCGCAAGGTTCGTGAGCGGGGAACGGGAACGGTGGACCGTGGACCCGGTAAGCGGGGACGGTGGACCGGGGACGGTGGACCGTGGACCCGGGAAGCGGGGAACGGGGACGGTGGACCAGAAAGCGGGGACCGGGAAGCGAGAGCGAGGAAAACATGTCGACTTCATTTCCGCGAAAACCATTGCCTCAAGAAGTTCGCGTCTCGCTTGGCCTTTGTGGCTGTCTGCCGATCGCTTTTGGGATCTTGCTGGCCGCTCAACTGGCCCAGCTCGCGCGACCGCCATTCACCGCCGGTATTGGCACCCTGTTCGGTCTGGCCATCGCGGTGGCCGTCAGCTTCGCCTCCGGCGTTGGCCTCATCGGGTTCGCGATCCGCCATCGAGTGCTTTCTGCCCTCGAACTGGAATCGCTCGACCTTGCGCCGCTCCCCGCGCTTTCGGTCGATTCCATCGTGAGCCGCTTCCAGGGGTTCGGCCCAGGCGTGCGACGCGTGATCGTTGACATCGATCGGCGGCGGATCCAGTTTCTGGGATGCCATACGCCACGCCGATTCCTGGCTGTCGCTCAAGCGGAATACGTTTGCTCGTTCGATGACTTGATCGACGTCTACCGCTGTTCTCACCGGGGAGATTCGCTGAGGATCGTCACGCGGACCGGCACGGCGCGGATTCCAGGGAGCGCGACCAACTACATGTTGCTCTGCGAACGGCTGCCCCAATGTCTTCCGGAAACGCGTGCCGTGATCGACATCGAGCATCCGATGTTTGGGCTCGTGTACGTTTTCGCGGCTCTGGTCGGCTTGTTCACCGCGCTAGCGCTCGTGCCCCGCGCGACGTCCGCGCTTACCACCGCGTCGCTGATGGCGGCCGGCGCGGCCCTGGGGATCACGGTGATCCATTTGTCCGTAGCGTTCTTCAATGCCAAGACGGGCCGCTCGATCGTGCCCGCGCTCGTCCGCAAAGTCTGGAACTGCACCATCGGCATTCCCAGGTGAGTCAAGTAGTCCAACTGGCATTCGTAGCGCGTCAACGAGTTTCGAGTTCCGAGTTCCTCAACAATTCAGCAGGGCACCTTCACCGCACATCGACGCCCGTGTTACTCGGGAAACCACCATCGGACAGCGACTTGATAGCAGGGGACGGTCGCCGATCACGGCACGAAATCGCATCAGCTGGATTCGAGCCAAACCTCTTGCAGCTTTTCAATCGCCTCTCGTTTGATCTTGTAGTACGTCGAGATCGCAATGTTCATCGTTTCGGCGATTTCCGTGTAATGAACATCTTCGAATTCGAGCCGCAAAAGCGTCCTTTCGTCCTCGGTCAGGTCGGCGGGATCCAGCAAGTCATTCAGATTAAAAACACCGTGGCCGGATAAAAGGCTCCGGTAGGGACTGGAGGCTTGCTCGACACTGTTTAATTTTTCGCTATCGTATTTTGTCGCTTTCGCTACTTTGGACCGTCCTTGGACAGCGGTCAGATTACGTAACGTCAGCTTGTTGAGATACGAGTAAAACTGTTTCTCGCCTTGATACGTGAAGGTCTGTGCGCTAATTTTCTTGATTAATGTGATCAATACAATTTGCGACACATCCTTGGCTTCATCTTCCGTCGCTCCGAAAGCGAATCTCGCTTTATTGCGGATTTTCGGTCCGAGTTTTTCGCACAGCGGTTTGAAGTAGTCATTTTTATCTCTTAAATCGCCGCTTGCTACCACGGTTCGTCCGATGAGCTGGCTCTCGCCATCGGGACAGCTAGGGAACAAGATGTCGGCTATTTGGGAACGGTGATTTTGGTTTTCCATCAACCTCACCCCATTTGCGCTGTGGCACGGATTAGCCAACTGGAATTCGACGCGGTGGCGGCCCGCTTTTGGTCAACAGTTTTAGCGATGAATCGCATGGCGAAACCTTCTTCGAGCATGTTGAGGACGCGAAGATCCTGGCCCGCGAGCCACCGATCCACTTGGCCAGCGTTCAGGTATGGCAAGTCTTCCGCTCGCAGCGGCCGAACCGTGATACGGAATTGGTCCTCGGCCAGGTTCAATGCCCGTGGCGCGTCGAAGGGGACGACCGCCGAGCCGTAGCCCGCCAGTTCGCCGTGCTCCACATCGGCGGTCAAAGTGACGGCACGCGTCGCGGAACGTCGTTCGCCCAGTTGGTTGATGAACTCGGTTTCGAGGATTACCGCCTGCCCGCCCGCACTTAGCGGACAGTCGACCTTGATCTCCAACAGGCCCTGATGCCAGTGGATGTCGAGGGATTTGTTGCGGGCATGCAACTCTTCCACTTGCGGACTGTCCGCGAGGCCGTGGAAAGGTTGCTCGTGTTTGGCAGAACTGGCGGCCAAAGTGGAAACCCCGGCAGCCGTACTCGGTGGCGAAGCAAAACCCTCCGGCCCGCCGGCGGCTCGTCGATCCGCAAGCTCGACAACCTTCCCGGCTTCGGCCGGTAACTTGCCAAGTGTTTCCGCCGGGAACGACCACTCTTTGATCACTCCGACCCACACCGCATAAGGGGTGTACTCGGCGGATGGCATACCCTCAAATCGCAAAGTGAACTCGTCGTCGCCACTGGCAGTGCGGACCCGGGTCATCACGGCGGGAACACGCTGGGGCAGAACCCTCCCGGGAGAGTCTGTAAGTTGCACCTCAACAGGGATTGGCGACGCTTTCGATAGCTCCGGTGAAATCGGTCCGCCCCCCACAGCGGTGACTCGCCACAGGCATGAGATGCGGGTTTTTCGCAGCATCGTCGCGACCAGTTTCTGGATATCCAACGTTCTGTCGGCACCGAGCTTCGGCGAGTCCGCGCGTCGGGCGGCATCCTTGGCCGGCTCCGATGGGTCGTTTTCCCTCGTATTCATGGCATTTCCTGTTTTTTTGCTTGAATGACGCCTGATGCGAGCCTCCCTTGTTTGGCAAGCAATCACCGCCGCCGCCTTCCAGTAAAGGCACGCAGCGGCGATTTTTTTCGCATCGGCGGAAGAATTTTTCAAAAATCTTTTTTTTTCGTGCCGCCACACTTAGCTGCCGTCGAGATGCCGTCTGGCAAGAAACGGGGCGTATTAGCGTTTCCGATCGCCGATGGGCAGCCGGCGGGAGATGGTCGAGCCGTTCTGGGTCACGTAGACCGCAATGCTGTCATTGTAGGAATTGACAGTGATTCGATTGGGAATCACCACCGGAAGTGTGGCTTGGAACGCGGGTGCGAAGGTGGTCGTGCGGCCGAGGACGAGCCGGGTGCCCCAGATGGTCGCCGAACCCCGTCCGGTGACTTGGGCGACCACGGTGTCGCGCGGACTGGCGCGATCCGTGTATCCAACCACAGGCAGAACGCCGATCCCCGGAACCTCGATAGACTCCATTGGGACGACTGGAATCACGATGCCCCCTGTCGTTCCTTTCACCTCCACCAATCCGCGGCCCTGGATGACGAAAAAACGGATTGTGGCAGCTTGAGATTGGGATGCGGCACCCAAAACCGCCATCATCACAAGTCCGAACAAGGCCCCGAACAAACCATGCATGAAGACTCGTCGCCACATAAATGCCTCCAATTCCAGACAACTATGAAAGGATCGTGCCCATAACTTAAAAGGGACATGCAGCCCTTTTATTCCATCACCGCACATTTTTTTTGGAACGTGAACCGACGCGAGGCGATCGATCGATCGATGGCGCTCGCAAAGACGAAAGGCCGCCATCCCGGGATGGCGGCCTTTGTTGCCGACGCGTCGCTACTCATAACGACACATAAGTTACGGTCGGGTGCCGATAGGAAGTCGGCGAGAGATAGTCGCTCCGTTCTGACGCACGTAGCCTGTGATGTTGTCATCGTTGGCATTTGCGGAAACCAGGGTTGAAACGACGATTGGCAAACCGGCTTGGAACGCCGGCACAATCGTGGACGTACGGCCGCCCGAAGTGCGAGTCACCCAGATCGTCGCCACGCCGCTACCGGTAACTTGGTTGACCACCGACTCGCCGCGCGAAGCTCGGTCCGTCTGGCCCACGACGGGTAGCAAACCCCGACCTGGAACCTGAATACGCTCGCCGGTGACATTGGGCGTGAACCGACCACCTGTCGCCCTATCTGTCACTTCGAACAATCCGCTGCTCTGTATGACGAAATAGCGGATTCCCGCCGCCTGTGATTCCGACGCCATGCCCAGCACGCTCGTCATCACAAGCCCACACAACATTCCCAACACCGCTCGAACAAAGACTCGGCGCACCATAAACACCTCCGATTTTCGAAAACAACCGTGGACTCATCGTCCCCACACGAAGATAAAGGCGCGTGGCCCGGTTTATTTCGCCTGTCGCCACAGAACTTTTTTGTGAGCGTGCGACGGGTTCAGGTTGGCGACTGGAAAGATGGTCGCAGGACTGGATGGCCGATCGGGGTTGCGGAGGTGGCAAGGATCGGCGACTTGAGTGTGGCCCGAGCGATGTGGAACGTCGCTCGTTGTCGGAAGTCGTGAATACGCCAACGCGGCCGAATTAGATCGGCCCGCCCTTCCAGCGGACGAACGCCTCGAGCGCGTAGAACTCGGGCAAGCCGATTTGGTTGTAGCGAGCGGCCGTGCCTTTGTTTCGATCTTCGGCCCGCTGCCAGAATTGCCGCGGGTCGGTGCCGGGAAACAGCGCGTCGTCCTTTTGACTTTCATGCATGAAAATCGCGTGGCGTTTGCGACGCAGGTCGCCGGGGCTTAACGGCACCGCGATCTCGATTTCGTGCGGTTCGTATTCTTGCCATGCTCCGCGGTACAGCAGCACTTCCGGTCGGAAACCGGATGCGGCCAGGATTTCATCCAAGGCGAGAAAAATCGCTTCGGCGCACACTCGATGGGTGCCATGCGGGTCGGAAAGGTCGCCGGCGACATAGATCTGATGCGGTTGGACCCGCTCGATCAGTTCCCGCAAAATCCGGACGTCCTCGGGGCCGACGGGTTTCTTCATCACGGTGCCCGTCTCGTAGAACGGCAACTGCAAGTTGTGCAGGTGCGCTTCTTCGCAACCGACTTCAAACGCTCCGAACTTCGCCTCGCTCCAGCGAATCAGACCTTTAATCCGTCGCACGCAATCCAAATCCGGCTCGCCGGGCCGCTTGTCCTGGATGGAACGGTGGACCTCGGCTTCCAGCCGCAGCGACTGAGTGGTCTCCAATCCGAACATCCGGTTGTACTCGGCGACAAAATCAGCCACTCGGTGCGCGTCGTGGTCGAAGACGGCGATGTTGCCGCTGGTCATGTAGGCGACGTGTACTTCGTGCCCGTCCTCGTTCAGCCGGATCAGCGTCCCGCCCATGCTGATCACGTCGTCATCCGGATGCGGGCTGAAGCAGATGATCCGCTTCCGAGGTGTGCCGCCCGCGCCCGCGATACCGGCCGGGTGCGGCTCGATCGTCGCCATCATGCTGTCGAAGACCCGTCGAGCCAATCGTTCCGCCGGCCCCAGTTCCCGGAGCAGTTGGTGCAACCCGCGGTCGAGGAAATCCTCGTCGGCCAGCTTCAAACAGGCTTTGCCAGCGGCTTGGCACAGCCACAACACGGCCCGCTTGATCAATGCGTCGTCCCAGGTTTGCGGGCCTGTGAGCCACGGGGTCGCGCGCGCGGTAAGCAGTTGAGCGGCCGCTCCATCGACGATCACCGCCGCCTGCGGGTGCTCTTGAAACAGACTCGCAGGCACCCGGTCTGTCGCCGGCTCTTCCAACACGGCTCGAACGATCTTCGCTTTGTGTTCGCCCAGCGCCACCAGCGCCACTCGGCGGGCCGCCAACAATGTTTTCAATCCGAGCGTGATCGCCTGCGACGGAACGTGCTCTTCGCCAAAAAAATCGCTCGCGGCCGCCTTTCGAGTGGCCGCTTCGAGCGTGCAGAGGCGGGCGGGGCTGGTGCGCGGGCCGAAAGGCTCGTTGTAGCCCACGTGCCCGTTTCCACCGATTCCCAGCAAAGCGAAGTCCAAACCGCCGACATCCGCGATGGCCCGCTCGGCGGCCGCCGCATCGGTCGCGGCCTGGAACGGCGAGACGGCCCCGTCGAACAGATGCACGTTCTCGGGACGGATGTTGACTTTGTCGAGCAGATGTTCGCGGAGCCGAGCGGCGTGGGACTGGGGTTGGTCCAGCGCTACGCCCAGGAATTCGCTGAGTCCAAAAACCACCACCTCGGAAAAATCGAGCCCCTCGTCACGGTGCTGACGAACAAGCTCGCGGTAGACACCGGTGGGCGACGATCCGACCGGCAAAGCGAACACGGCGGGGCGGCCTGAACCGCGGCGCTCGCGAATCATTGCCGCCATCAGTCCCGCGACCGCCCGCCCCAACTCCCCGGGCGTTTCCCAAACAAACGCCGGAACTCGCGTGCCGGCGAGCGGACTGCCTAGCGAAGAGCGGGAAGAAACGGGGTCGGACGCAGCCGAATCGCGTCCCCAGCCGGCGCAAGGACCGGAAGTCGAAGTGGACATGGTCAAGGCGGTTGGAGGTTCGAATCGAAGCAAGCGGGCAAGGCCGCTTAAGTATGCCACGCGTCGCCCGTCGTCAACAGGCGGGCCGCTTGGCGTAAACTCGCGGCCCGGCAAACTTTCGTGGCCGACCGCCCCACTCCCGGACTCCCCGGACTCGGCCCGCCTTGGCCCGAGTGGCTTCGTCCCTGGCCCAAGTGGCCCTGGTCCAAGTGG
>CAIXSC010000554.1 GCA_903921945.1 uncultured Planctomycetaceae bacterium | reverse complement strand
GCGGGGCCAAACGGGTCCACAACACGACGCTCGTCGCATCCGGATCGCCGGACGCGACCCCAAGCGTGAACGGCTGGCCGCTGAACTTCGGCTTGGTTTCGGTGGCGGTCGCTCGGCTGAGCCAAGGCAGCGCTGCCAAGGTCGCCGCCCGGGTCAAGAATCGCCGCCGCGAATCGCCGCCCGCTGTGCCGACGCTCGCTGCCGCCTCCGCCTCGGTCCAAAACTGCCCGCCCCGTCCCATGTTTTCCTCTCCTGGTGTGTCCACTGTTTCCGTCCGGTCATCCACTGCCGCCCGGCTGGACGGCCCAGATTCGCGTCGCCGGTTATCGCAACCTTGTACGAAAAGCGTATGAAGCGGAAGTGTAGCCCACGCCGTTCCCGACAACAGACGGCGACACCGCCGAGCGACGTCGCCACTTGGTGTCACCGATCAGCCAGGGCTCGACGTGTCTTCGCCATGGAAGCTGACCCAATCATGGAGCTGCTTGGCCAACGCGGCGGTCAAAACGAGTCGGCGGGCCGCGCGGCCGGGATGCCACGGTTCGGGCACCGCGATCCCGAGTGCCGGAAGCAGCGTTTCCAACTCGCGGTGCGGCTTCAACGTCGGAACGTTGACCGCTTTCAGAATCAACGGACGCGATTGACCACTGTCCAGGGTCGCCGCCAGCTTCGCCATCCCAGGATGAAACACCACCAGATAATCGCTCGGACGGGAAAACGCTCGCCAGCGATTCCGAATCTCCTCAAGCGATTCGCCCGCCAAAAAAGCCGCGGCTGGCAATTCCAGGTGCCGCAAGAATCGCTCAGCGGGCGGTTTGTGGCAATGTGCCACTGCCACAAACCGCTCCCCAGTCGCGAGCCGCTCCGCAATCCAAACCAGCGGTTGCGAAGCCTGCGGTTGCGAAGCTAGCGGTTGCGAAGCCGGCGGGTGCGAAGCCGACGATCCTGCTTCAAGGGAAGTGGCGTCGCGAGCCAAAGACGGGCGGCCGGCGGCGTCGCGGCCGCCCTCCGCCACTTCGCCGCAAGCCACCACGATGTCCGCCCAGCGCCGCACCAGCGCAATCGGGATATTGCCGATCGTCTGGCGCTGCCGGTTGAGCGAGCGACGGGCCGATTCCAGTTTAGGGTGGTCCGCCTGCCGATCGACCATTCGCCGGAAGGCGGCGAGCAATTCGTCGCCGCCGCGAAGCTCGGGTTCGAGCGTTCGCAAGGCATCCACAACCGCCTCGACCGTGGACAAGGCCTCGATATGCGGTTCGCGGCGGATCCGATAGCGGCTCGGTTCTGCTGGCCGGAGACGCACGCGCGGCAAAGCGGCCAAGGCGGGAATGTCACGAACCAAGGTCTTCGCCTGATGCCAAGTGCCATCGACGACCACCAATTGCCGCGGCCGCTGGTCGACCGGCATGTCCGCCAGCACTTCGGCCGACTCGCCGGGAAACAACAGCGCCGCCCCCGGTTCCAACCGCAGTTGCTCGGCGATACCGCGAATGTGGCCGACTAGGAACTGCGAATTCACGAGCGAATGGCGCACCATCCGCGCGGTGTTGAAGGCGTGAAAGCTTTCGCGTCGGTGCTGCAGCACCAGGATCGGCGTGCGATTTTCGATGCGTGGCAACGAGTCGCACAGACATTCCGCGCGCGGCCGAAAACATGCGTAACAACGCTCCCGCCAAGCTCGTTCGATCGGTTCGCTCGCCATGCAGGAATTCTAGCGTGTTCGCTGGAGTTCTTGGCGGCACGGCCCGTCGTCACGGAAACCGGCCGCGTCACCCCGGCCATGGAAACCGACGCTCATTTCGGGCGCCGCTGACGCCAGTCGCGCCAGTCGTCTTCGAGCAATTCGAGCAAGAGTGACGTGGCTTTCTCGATCCATGTTTTGCCGCGTCGATCGAGATCGCGCACGATCGCCGCTCGCGTGCGCGGCGCGGCGCCATGAAGATTGGCAAGCTCCCCGCCCATCGCCTCCAACAGGCCTTCGAGCCGTTTCGTGCCGCTGAGAGTTTCGAGGTCGATTCGCGAGCATCGCGGGGCGAGCCGCCGAACGGACCAGCGTGGCCCCGGGAGGAAGAACGGATCGGGACACCGCGCGGCGGCGGCGAGGATTTCCGAGACGCGCGAACGCGGCTCGCGTCCGGCGGTCGCCGTCTCCTCCGCGCCATGAGCCGCGGAAGGAGGGATTGGCGTGGCGAGCCATGC
>CAIXSC010000553.1 GCA_903921945.1 uncultured Planctomycetaceae bacterium | reverse complement strand
TCCCGTCGCCAATCGACTGCTCTGTCGACGAGCACTCGTTCTCGTGCATCCCAGTGCCTCTTTGTCTTTGTGGCTTTGTGCCTTTGTGGCTCTATGGCTTTGTGGCTCTATGGCTTTGCGCAATCCTTCGCCGAGTGAACGCCCGGCTCATGCGAGCGGCCGCTTCACGACTCGCCGTGGCACAATCGCGCGTAGAGTGCGGCGTAGGTATCGATCATGGTGTCGATCGAAAACCGCTCGCGGACTCGATCGGCGTTGGCGGCGCCAAGTCGATGACGTTCGTTTGGATTGCGTGCCAGCGTGATCGCTCGGTCGACGAATTCGTCGAGGTCGAAGGCCGACGCGGTTTGCGGGGCGGCCTCGGGTCCCAGCAATTCTTCCACGCCTTCCACCCGAGTGGCCACGACGGCTCGGCCGCTCGCCATCGCTTCGAGTAGCACGTTGGGCATTCCCTCCCAGCGCGATGGAATGAGCACGAGGGTCGCGGATTGGAGTCGGCGCGGGATATCGTTTTGCCAGCCAGGGAGCTCGACCCGGTCTTCCAATCCGGCCGCTCGGATGCGGGCCGCCAACCGAGTACGCTCGGGGCCCTCTCCGACAATGACGAGGCGGAAACCGGGGAGTTCCGCAAGTAAACGGGACGCGCCTTGCAACAACCAGTCGAACCCTTTCTGCGGATCCAAGCGACCGATCGCCAAGAGTGTTGGAGGAAGACTGTCCGTCGCGGGTGGTGGCGGCGCCAATCGGGAACTGGCGTCTTGCGGGAATGCCTGTTCGCTGGAAAACAGTGACAGGTCGACGCCATTGGGAATCACGGAAAGCCGCGATGTCGGCATGCCTAGCCTTCGAGCTTGCTCGGCCACCGATCGGCTCACGCAGACCACGTGATCGACTTGCCGAGTGAGTCGCGCTTCCAGCCGAGCGCGGCATGGCCGCTGGTCGGCCACTCGCCAGCCTGTCACGAGTTTGGTGGCTGGCGACCACGATGAGGCGGCAGCTTCGAAGTGGTTCGTCGGCCGCGTTTCGAGTGCCTTGGGAGCCGATCGCGTTCGGCGACGCAGGCGGCGGGTGGCGAACGTGGCGAGGATATTGGCGTGAAACAAAAACGATTGAATGAGATCGGGGTGTTGGCGCTCGAGCAGTTCGGCCAACTGCGCGACACCCTGCCGGAACTGGATGGCGCGGCGGAGACCGAGAAAGTGGAGCGGAAGATTCGCAGCGGCGAGTTGTTGGACGAGCCGATCGCGCGGGGCGGCAGGGGGCGGAAGCAGCGAGTACACGGCGGGTTCGAAACCGCGTCGGGCGAGTCCGATTGCGAGCCGCGCGAGGCATTGTTCCGCGCCGCCCACCGCGAGCTCGGTCGTGATCAACGCGATCCGCAGGTGGCGATTGTCCCCGGCGCAGGATTCGATCATGATGCCTCGTATGGCGGAAATCGACGAGTACGATTACGAATTGCCGGTCGAACTGATCGCGCAGGAACCGCTTCCCTGCCGAACCGATGCACGATTGATGGTGGTCGATCGCGCGCGGGGAACATACGAGCATCGGCGGATTTGCGATCTGCCGGAAATCCTGCGGTCGGGCGACTGCCTGGCGTTCAATGATACCCAGGTCGTGCCGGCGCGGCTGGTTGGCCGGCGAGAACGGACCGGCGGCCGTTGGCAGGGGCTTTTCCTTGGGGCCGGCCCTCAAGGTGATTGGGCCGTGCTGGGGAAGACTCGCGGCAAGCTTGAGGCGGGCGAACGGATCGTGCTCGCCGATGGCGACGGGCGGGATGTGTTGAACCTTGTGGTGCTCGCCAAACTGGACGGTGGCCGTTGGTTGGTCCGTCCGGAGGCGTCCGAACCGTGGCCCGAGTTGCTGGAGCGGGCCGGTCATGTGCCGCTGCCGCCGTACATCCGAGGCGGCCAAAGTCGGCCCGCGGATCGTGGCAACTACCAAACCGTGTTCGCCCGTCATCCGGGCGCGGTCGCCGCACCGACCGCCGGCCTGCATTTCACCCCGCAGTTATTGGAGCAGTTGGCCTGCGGCGGGGTTGACCAGACGCACGTGACTTTGCACGTGGGGATTGGAACTTTTCGGCCGGTGACTGCCGAGCGGCTGGAAGACCATCCGATGCACTCCGAGTGGGCCCGCATCGAAACGACGGTGGCCCAGCGATTGGCGGCATGCCGTCGCGGCGGTGGACGGATCGTCGCGGTCGGAACCACGGTCGTCCGCACGCTCGAGTCGGCTATCGCGGCTCGCGGCGACTGGGGTGGATGGGAAGGCGAGACGAACCTCTTCATCCGTCCGCCCTACCAGTTCTTGGCGATCGACGCGCTGCTGACGAATTTCCATCTACCTAAGAGCACGCTGCTGGTTCTGGTGCGAACGTTCGGCGGCGACGAGCTGCTCAAACGGGCATACTCCGAGGCGATCCGCGAACGCTACCGATTCTTCAGCTATGGCGACGCGATGCTGATCACGTGAGCAGGGACCCACGCGATCCAGCCTCCAGGCGGCTCGCCACGAACCGGCTGATCCCAGTTCCGCCGATCGCGCGCGACCCTCGATGGCGGTCGCGAAGTCGTTGGGTGCGAACCGCGCGTCGGCCCGTTCGCTTGCGCGCCGCTCCGGGAATTCCAGGGCCGGTGGACCAGACGCCGCTCAGCTACGACTCGCGGCCATTCGACCGGATGGCCTCCAACGCCTTGCGGACGTGCTCATCGGACGCCAGTTGTGCGGAAAACACCAGCCGCACGATTCCTTGCTTGTCGATCACATACGTGACTCGGCCGGGAAACAAACCGAGTGTGGACGGCACTCCGAACCGCTTGCGAAGTTCGCCGTTGGCGTCCGCGATCAGGGGAAAGTTGAGTTGATGCCGCGCGGCGAACGCTTGATGGCTTGCGGACGAATCGCTGCTGACGCCGATCACTTCGACGCCGGCGGCGACAAAGTCGTTGTACGAGTCCCGGAAGGAACAGGCCTCTTTCGTGCAGATCGGCGTGTCGTCCTTCGGATAGAAAAACAGCACCAAGCCGCGGTGACCGACGAAGTCGGCGAGCCGAATGCGGGTCCCTTGGTGCGTGGTCGCTTCGAAGTCCGGCGCCCGATCGCCCACTTGCAGCTTCGCCATCTGTTTCGCCTCCGTGACGCGTGGTTTCCACTTCGAGACGACCGTATGATATCGCCCCGCGGTCAGGCCGCCAGCCAATCGGCCGTCCAACTCAGCGATGGCGGTTTCACCATTCGGATTGTTCGCCATTAGGATTGTCGACAGTGCGGTTTGTCGGCAGTGCGGCCGTTCGGTCCGCGGTGTCGGCCCGCGGTGTCGGTCCGCGGTGTCGGTCCGCGGTGTCGGTCCGCGGTGTCGGCCCGCGGTGTCGGTCCGCGTGCTCGACCCGCAGAGTCGG
>CAIXSC010000552.1 GCA_903921945.1 uncultured Planctomycetaceae bacterium | reverse complement strand
GGCGACGGCCAAAACGACAGCGGACTTCCCTACAGCGTTCGCCATCCGGAAGCCCGTTTCGGCGTCGCATCGTGCCAAATTCCCGTTCAACCGGCAACGGGGCGCCACAGCGACGCCCCTACCCGGTCGCCTCGCTCCGCCCCGCGACCCTTGCGACAGATTTCCCGCCGCTAGGCGACATTGCGCTCGTGCAGCACGCGTTCGCGGCGAGCCAACTGCCAATCGGCGTCGACCATCAAATTCACCAACTCGCGGAAGCTGGTCTTGGGGACCCAGCCGAGCTTTTCGCGGGCCTTCGTGGCATCGCCCAGCAACAGTTCGACTTCGCTGGGACGCAAATACCGCGGGTCCTGCTCGACATACTGACGCCACGGCAACTCGACCCGCTGAAACGCGAGTTCCAGGAATTCCTCGACCGAATGCGTCTCGCCCGTGGCAATCACGTAGTCGTCCGGCTCCGCCTGCTGCAACATCAGCCACATCGCTTCGACGTAGTCCTTCGAGAAACCCCAGTCGCGTTTAGCATCCAGATTGCCGAGGAACAGTTTGTTTTGCAGTCCTTCGCGGATGCGGGTCGCGGCACGTGTGATCTTTCGCGTCACGAACGTCTCCCCGCGTCGAGGCGACTCGTGGTTGAACAAAATCCCGCTGCACGCAAACAATCCGTACGCCTCGCGGTAATTCACCACTTGATAATGGCTGTAGACTTTCGCGCACGCATACGGGCTGCGGGGATGGAATGGCGTGGTCTCGCGCTGCGGCGTCTCCGCCACCAAGCCATACATTTCACTCGAGGACGCTTGGTAGACGCGAACCGATTTGTGCCGGTTTAACTGCCGAGCCGCTTCGAGCACTCGCAGTGTGCCGAGCGCGCCGATATCGACCGTGTACAGCGGCTGGTCGAACGATACGCGAACATGGCTCTGCGCGCCCAGATTGTAAATCTCATCCGGCTCGACCGTTAGGATCAAGTTCGTCAGGCTCGAACCATCGCTCAAATCGCCGTAATGCAGGAATAACTTCCGCCGAGGATCGTGCGGGTCGGGGTACAAGTGATCGATCCGCTCGGTGTTGAACTGGCTCGCGCGCCGCACCAGTCCATGAACCTCGTAGCCCTTTTCGAGCAAGAGCTCGGCCAGATACGATCCGTCCTGCCCTGTGATTCCGGTGATGAACGCGCGACGCGAAGTTCCTTGGGCGGTTTTGGTCATGACGCTCCCTCGTAAGCTGTTTGATTCATCGCGGACGGCGTGCGAATCAAGCGGCGGCCGTATCGCGCGGCATCCCTGCCGACATCCTCGAAAACTGTTGCCTTCCTCTCCCTAGTTTGACCATAAATTGGGAAAAAACGGCAAGAGCAATTTGACCAAGTCGCCAAGTCGCAGTGTCGCCAAGTCGCCGGTTCGCTGCTCCCCTCAATCCACCAACTGTCCGCCCACCGGAAGGCCTCATGTCCAGCCACATCATCACTCCTGCATCATCCCGCCCCTCGTGGCGTATCGCCGTCGCCGAGTTGGCCCAGGAAACCGACTCTTTCTCGCCTTTGAGAGCGGGCATCAGCGAGTTCGCCAGTTACGGGCTCTATCGGGGCGCCGAGATCCTTGAGCGGATGCGCGGCGCCGGACCGATCGGCGGGTTGCTGGAAGTGGCCGCCGAAGCGCCCCGGCCGCTGGAGTTCGTGCCAATCCTCCGCGCTTGGGCCGGCGCCGGCGGCGCGATCGAGGACGCGACCTACGGCCAGCTCCGCGCGGAACTGCTCGCCGGCCTACGCGCGGCAGGGCCGCTCGATGCCGTGTTCCTTGCGTTGCACGGAGCGGCGGCGTCGGAATCCGAGGACGATATCGAAGGCGATCTGCTGGCGGCGGTGCGTTCGGTGGTCGGCGAGCGAGTGCCGATCGCCGTTCCGCTCGACCACCACGCAAACATCACTCGGCGTATGGCGGCGAACGCCGATTGGCTCGTCGGGCACGAAACGCAACCACACGACACGGTCGCCACCGGCCGCAAGACCGCCCGCTTGTTGTTCCGCCAATTGTCAGGCGCCATTCGACCATCCGTCGCTTGGCGCAAGATCCCGCTGATCACACCCCAGGATCAGTTCCTGACCCAGGCGGGTCCGATGAAGACATGGTTCGACCAAGCCCGCGAATTCGAACGCGACCCGCGCGTGCTCGACGTCTCTCCCTACCCGATGCAACCATGGCTGGACGTGCCCGAGGGTGGTTGGGCTGTGGTGGTCCACACGGACCAAGCGCCCGACTTGGCCAACGACATCGCGCGGCGCATGGCCGAATTGGCCTGGAACCTGCGCGACGAGTTCTGGCGTTCCGAGCGGCTCGGCATCCCGGACGCGGTTCGAACCGCTCACGCAGCCGACCAGGGACTCGTCATCCTTTCCGACACGGGCGATTCCGTGTACGGCGGCGCGCCGGGTGACAATGTCGAACTGCTGAAAGAACTGCTGCGTCAAAACGGTCCGGGCTTGGCCCTGGTGCCGGTTGTCGATCCACAGTCCGTGGCAGCGGCCCGTGCCGCCGGCGTCGCGGCCACGATCACTCTGGATATCGGCGGCAAAAACGATACCGCATTCAGCTCCCCTGTCCGATTGACCGCGCGCGTCGCCGCGCTCTCGCAGGGCGTCACGCTCGATATCGCCGACCGGGGCGTGTGCGACATTGGCCCAACAGCCTTACTCGAATGTGGCTCGGTGCGGATCGTGCTGATGGCGGAACGCAGCTTCGCCGTCAACCACCCGTCACTCTACTGGCACCTCGGTATCGATCCGTCCGACGCTCGCATGGTGGTGGTGAAGACGGCGAGCAATTTCCAATTCTTCGCCCGTTGGCGCCGGGCGCTCATCCGGGTCGACACGCCGGGCACGACACAGTCCAATCTCGCGGCGTTCACGTGGAGAAAGCTCCCGCAGCCGACTTACCCACTCCAGCCCATGAGTGACGTTGGCTTTCTGTAGGCGTTCTTCGAGCCCCACATACGACATGCTCGCGACGGACAAGATGTCCGTCGTACAAAGAGGACGCCGCGACCGGCCGGCCGACTCAGGCCGACATCCATTCTCCCCATGTACGACGGACATCTTGTCCGTCGTCCGACAGGAGACTGGCTTGCTTCGAGCTGACAAGCGCATTCGCCACTCCAAGCATCGACCATCGAACTCAGCTCGAGCAACCACGAAGGACGCGAAGAGCACGAAGAGCACGAAGAGCACGAAGACTGAAAGATGACAAGATC
>CAIXSC010000551.1 GCA_903921945.1 uncultured Planctomycetaceae bacterium | reverse complement strand
TCCGCTCGCCGGGCGTGTACTCGTCTTGGTCGCGGATGCCGCCTTCGAACTCGGCCGCTTTGCGGAAATCGGCGGGCCAAGGGGCCGCGTTGCCGATCGAGGCGCATCGGGCGGTGTCAACAAGGGTGGATTCGATGGAGTCGCTTCGGAAGCTGGTGACTTTGAAGATTCGTCGGACGGCGCCTTCGGGGATTCCTGCGACGAATTCTTCGCCGGCACGTTCGAAGATCCGTTCGACGGCTCTGGCACCGAAATGACTGGCGATGTGGCGGTAGGTGGAGTTTCCAAGGCGGGCTCGGTCGGCTCCGGTGGCATCAGTTCGGAGGCTGGCGGCGGTCGATCGAGCGGCTGCAAGGTGCTGGCCTCACCCGGTTCGATGACGGGCGGTTGCAGCATGGAGTCATCGCCAAGCTTCGAGCCACTCTCTGGTTCAGCCTTCGGTTTGGGCGACACTCCTCGAGTGGATCGAGCCGGTTCACCGCCCTGTCCAGGCGTCGCTGGCCGCCGCTCTCCACGATCCTCGAACGGACCGCTTCGGCCATCACTGCCCGAGCCGCTTCCACCTGCGCCCCGCCGAGACTGCTCGCGAACGAGTTCTTCGCGGGTCTTGTCCAACTCATATTCGAGGGAGTAGACGCGGTCTTCCAGGGCGCGGCGTTCCGCCGCCATCGCTTCGATGTACGTGTTGACCCGCGGGCCGTTTTGACATCCGGCCAGCATTAGCAGGGCGAACGCCAAGCTCGCGTACACATAGGCCGCCAGCAACCCGGTCCGCCGGCTACGGCACGACGGCTTGGGAGCAGCGGACCTGCGAGTGGAACAACGCACCATCCCTGGCGCCTCGACGAAAGTTGGGAATCACGCAAGGAACGCGCGAACCCTACTACTCGCGGCGTAGGAAGGCAAGAGCAATCCTACTTCTTGACTTCCATCTGCTCGATGACCCGGTCGATCAAGCGATACTCGAGCGCTTCCGTGGCCGTCATGAAACAATCGCGATCCGTGTCACGCTCAATCTTGTCGATTGCATGGCCGGTGTGCTTCAACAGGATCTGATTCATCCGTTCCTTGATTCGGCGGAACTCGCGAGCATGAATCATGATCTCTTCCGCTGTTCCTTGCATGCCTGCGAGCGGTTGGTGGATCATGATGCGGGCGTTGGGCAACGCGAACCGCTTGCCGGTGGCGCCGGCGGTCAACAGGACGGCACCCATCGAAGCGGCTTGCCCAATGCAATAGGTCGCCACGTCGCACGTCACGAACTGCATCGTGTCGTAGATCGCCAACCCGGCGCTAATGCTGCCGCCTGGCGAATTGATATAAAGATGAATGTCGGCCTTCGGATCGTCGCTCTGCAAGAACAGCAATTGAGCCACAATCGAGTTCGCGACCTCATCATTGACTTGCGTGCCCAGGAATACGATGCGGTCTTTGAGCAACCGGCTGTAGATATCGTAAACACGCTCCTCGCGGCCGCTCTTTTCGACGACATAGGGGACAAACATCGAACCTGCTCCGTAAGAATGCGTCGACCCGGAAACCACGTCCGGGTTCTGTCCGTTGCTGCTGCTACGCAAGGCTAAGGCCGAACCACATCTGGCTTAACCACCGACACTACTTCTTGTCGTCGTCGTCGTCGCTCACCGGCGGCTTGCTGAGGATTCCGTCCACCAAGCCGTAAGCTTTCGCTTCCTCGCCACTGAGGAAGAAATCGCGATCGGTATCTTTAGCGATCCGGTCCAGCGACTGGCCCGTATGCTGGGCGATGATGCGGTTCAAAACCTCCCGATAGCGGAGGATTTCATTGGTTTGGATTTCGATGTCGCTGATCTGCCCGCTGACGCCGCCAAACGGTTGGTGCATCATGACGCGAGCGTTTGGCAGGGCGAATCGCTTGCCTTTGGTGCCGCCGCACAGAAGCACCGCCGCGCCGCTGGCCGCCTGTCCGACGCAGTAGGTCGCGATGGGGCAACTGAGCATCTGCATGGTGTCATAGATTGCGAGCGTCGCCACGACGTCTCCGCCCGGCGAATTGATGTAGAAGTGGATCTCTTTCCGGCGGTTTTCGCTCTGCAAATAGAGCAGTTTCATCACCACTTCGTTGGCGTTGCCGGTGAAGATTTCGCCCTGAAGGAAGACGATCCGGTTTTCGAGCAGCAAGTCGCCAAGCGTTAACTGACGCTGCCGTTGATAATTTTGATAGGCGTACGACGAGCTAATCGGCATCGGAAAATCAGCCTGCATCGCGGACAGTCCTTTCTTACGGACTTGCGTGCCTCAAACGGAAAAACTCGAAACCACCGCCGACGGGCGAGACCTGCCCGCCCAACCTTGAAACATCCTCAGCACTGTATCGCCTGCCCCAGGGAGTCGGCTAGATGGGATGGCTGTCAAAGCCTTCGCGATCGTGCGCTACCGGCTCTCAGGCAGGCCAAGCGCAAGCTCGCCCTGGAAAGAAAAGCGGCCCAAACGGCCGGTTACGAGACGCCCGACCGCGATTTCAGCAAAGCAACTTGAACCACATGTCGCCCCACGCGGACCTTTAGTAGCGTGGTTCCGAGTTCGGCAACGGTTCCGACTCTCCAGCATGCTTCGCTTCGGGGATTGAATCACCGCTTTTTTTCGCGAGGCTCACTTCGACTGCGTATGTGGTCGAGCGGGGCAGCTCGTAGGGCTTTTCCGTAAGCTCGGCCGACTCGGTGATGAGATCAATCGCCTTGCGTTCGATGATCTGGTTGCGAAGCGTGTCCATCAGGCCGCGTTTTTCATAACGGGCTCTGACCCGCCGCGGGGACTCGTTACCTTGGTCCGCAATCAGCTCGATCTCTCGTTCGTAATCCTTCGGCTCCGCCTCAATCTTGTTCTCTTCCGCGATCCGCTCCAAGATAAAGTGCTCTTTCAGGGCCGATTCGGTATTGCCGAGCGAGTTATGCGTCAATTGGTTCATGTGAGCGGCGATATCATCGGCGGAGAACCCTGACGCTTGCAGTTCCATCCGGAGCCGTTCAAACTCGCGACGGGCTTGGCGACGCAACAAAGTGGGCGGCAAAGCCCAGTTCGCGTTAGCCGTGAGAAGCGCCGTCACCTGCTTGCGCAGACTGCGTTGCTGATGAAACCGGAACTGCCGTTCCATTTCCGCGCGAACCGCCAGTCGCAGTTCCTCAATGGACTTGAAGCCACCGATCGCCTGCAAGAAGGCTAGGTTGAGTTCGGGGACCGCGGTGCGCTTCACTTCGTGAACGGTAAACGACAGTTCGACTTCCTTGCCCCGCAACGCCTCGTTGTCCGCCTGAGTCGAAATCGTCGTCTTTGCATTCAGCAAGGAACCGGCAATTACCCCGACCGCGATGTTATCGAAGTCTTCAACAATCGCGTCCTCGAACGTCAGCCGCTTCCGTACACCAACCTCTAAATTGGGAAGATAGGCAACAACCTGCCCATCCGCCTTGACGACTAAGTCCACATCCAGCGTGTCGTCCATGCTGGCCGGTTCGGTCGACGTTTCAAGCGTGCCGAAGCGCGAGAGCAGACGGTTTAAGTGACTTGTAACATCGTCTTCCGTAAAGTTCGCCGACAGCTTTTCCAGCTTCAGCCCCTGCCACTTGGGCAAGTCGAATTCCGGACGAACTTCGATGTCAAATTCAAACGTGAACGGGCCGATTTCCGGTAACGTCAGCGTCGAAGCATCGAAATCGGGCTCGCCGATCGCCGTAAAGACTTGGTCTTCGCTAAGCTGGCCCATGCAATCCATGAGCAGCTCGCCCTTGACCTGATCGCTCACGCGTTCCTTGAACCGGGATTCGACGAGTTTTCGAGGGGCGCGACCAGGGCGAAATCCTGGGATTTCCGCCTTGCCACGCAATTCGTCGAAGGCCGCTTTCATGTAGCGGTCGATGTCCTCGCGAGGCACAACCACCGTGACGTGCCGCTCGCAGGCGCTACGATTGTCGATCTTGTGGGTCAGATTCAATCGCTTGGAAGCTTCACCGCTTCCAATGCCCGTATCACCCACATCCGACTCAGCTCGCGTTTCCGTACTCATTGCACTCTTTCGCCGCTCAAAGTGCCGTATGCACCAATAAAAAAGAGCGGGTGATGGGATTCGAACCCACGACAACCACGTTGGCAACGTGGTGCTCTACCAACTGAGCTACACCCGCTTTGACTGCCGTTCCACTGGGCTGGTTATTCCGCATTCGGTACACCGCGTCAAGCCCACTGAGAAGGACTTCGGGGTGATTGAGGACCGAATGGACGGCTCCAGGAGCGTCACGACGGGCTAAATTATAAGTGCGGATCGTGGTAATTCAAGGCCAGTTTTCCAGTCAGCCGGGATGTCCTGGGGATTTCTCGCTCGGCCACCGGTCGCGGCTAGTCAGACCGGTCGCCGCATCCCCCAGGCAGCCGGAGCAAGCTTCAGCAAATGCCAGCCCGAGGCCGCGATTTCTCGCCAGTTGGCCTTGGATTGTCCCGTATCCCGATTGATGAACACGATCGGCGTCTCCGCCAGCCGTGCACCGGCCAACCACAGCCGCCAAAGTTGTTCTTCAAAGAAGGCGTAACCCGTCGACCGAATCGGCGTGCCCGCGGCGCGTGCCAACAGATCCAAACGGTACGCGCGAAATCCGCCGCTGCAATCGTTCGCGGGAATTCGGAGCACCCACCGCGAATACAGATTAACTAGCCGGCTCATCACATGCCGACGCCAGTTCCAATTGCGAATGCCACCGCCGGGAATGTACCGCGACCCGATGGCGACGTCGGCCACTCGATGCGGACCGGACACAAGTTCAATGAGCGTGGGCAACACTTCCGGCGGATGGCTCAGATCGGCATCCATGTTGACCGCGACTTCGTAGCCGCCCGACGCCGCTCGCTCCAGTCCCGCCAACACGGCCGCGCCCAGCCCGCCCTTGCCAGGTCGATGCAAGCAACGCAAACGCGAATCGGCCGCCGCGTAGTCGTCACACCATCGCCCCGTTCCGTCGGGCGAATTGTCGTCGACCACAAGCACATCGACGAACGGGGCGGCCGCGAAAATCCGCTCGACCAGCGTTGGCAAGTTGTCCCGCTCGTTGTACGTCGCCACGATGACCAGCACCGCGGGCGACCGTTCCCCACCCATTCGCTCCAAACCGTTCTAGCCGCGTCGAAGCCGTGAAAACAGCAGGCGATACTCCTGGCGGCGAGCCCGCCCCGTATCGCGGCCCCGTTCGCTTCCCGATTCTGACGCCGTATCACCCTGGCGGCCAAACTCCCTTGTAGGCTCGTCGTCGACGACAAGCAAGTCGCGGTCATCACGCGGCAACGACAACAAGTAGGACCGGCCCAAACCTTTCAAGGCCGTCTCCTGATCCGGATCACTCGCGCCGCTCGAATGAGCGGAGGGCTCCGCCAAACGATTCGCTAGGGAATCCGCCGCGCCATGCAGCACACCGCCCGGTGGCCAACGCCGCGGATCGTCGACCGCCGGCAACGAACGCATCGCCGCGAGCAACGCCTCTTCTGCGCTCGGCGCAACCGTCAACGGCGCGGCCACACTCGCCGAGGGCAAAGCAGTCGTGGCAGGCGAAGCAGTCGTGGCAGACAGGGCAATCGCCGAGGGCGAAGCAGTCATTGAGGGCAACGCACTCGCGGGAAACCGGCTGATCGTGCCGCGCGCCACGTCGCTGACTGGCACCAAAGTATCGAGTCCACCAACCCCACCAACGCCGCCTAGCTCATCAACCCCGCCGACTCCGTCCGCACGATTGGCGGCGTCGACCGCTGAGGAATCGTCGATCAGGTCCGTCGTCATCTCGACCGTCAACTCCGCAGTCAGCTCAACCGCGAACTGGTCGGGTGACGCCAAATCCAAGGCAGCCCTCGAACCGCTGTCGGTAGCCACCGTTTCGAATGGGACCCCCGATTCGAACCGCTCGAGCAATTCCTGCACGGCCGCCTCGACCAATTCCGAACGGCCCGCCGCGAGGCTCGCCGCGACCTCCGCCGCCCGCTCCGCAACCGCCTGCGCACTCGATACGGAATCACTGGCGATCGTCTCGACTGTGCCCTCAGGCGGCAGGGTGCGTGCCGCACGTGTGTTGCCTATCCGCCCCGAAGGCGCGGAGACCGGAACCGCCGGCAAAGACGCGGCGGAGGCCCGCGTCGCCAACGCCGCGTAGTGGTCCGCGACCGGCTGGGTTTCCGTAAAACCGACTCCGAAAAGCGTCTCCCAGGCCCGCCCGTCCACGCTGTCCGCCGACTCACCTTCCGCACCGGCGATCAGTGACGCCGCCACTTCCGACGACGCGGCTTCCGACGATGCCACTTCCGACGACGCGGCTGCTTCGAGCGATTCGGCGGCTTCCGACGACCCCGCCGCTTCGAGCGACTCGGCTGCTGCCAGTTCCTCAGTCGCTTCGCGCTCCGACTCTGTGTCGAATTCCGCACCCGAATCGATGGCCGACTCGTGGTTCGTTTCCGAGTCCGCTTGCAAGCTCAAATCTGAATCACCGTGCCGAGTGGCTTCATCCGACACATTCGTACCGCCGGTGCTCACCGTGTCGCACGTCGCTCCCGTGTCGCACGTCGCTCCCGTGTCGCTCTGCGTCTCGCTGGCCTTGGAAGCGGCATTCAGCGCGGTGCTGGCGACAGCTGGCTCGTCGTCCGGCAGGTCGCCGAATTCAATGAAGCTGGTTGCCGTTCCGAGGGCCCCGGCGGCGGCCGGAACTGTTCGAGCCAAGTCGCTCGATTCGGCCGTGGATGCCGATCCGCTGCGAGTCGACGGTGTGAAGTTCGCCGAAGTCGGCTGCCGTTGGGACGCCGTGCTCGAGCCGTTCCAAGTGGGCGGGAACTGCTGGATTTCCGCCCATGCCTCTTCGATTTGTCGGGCCCCAAGTTTGGGAATCCGCATGTCGGCGGACTGCGTCAAAGCCAGATCGCAAACTTGATTGATCAGCCGGGGGACGCCATCGGTGGCGCGAAAGACGGCTTCCAAGGCAGCCTCGTCAAACAGTTCGCCATGCCTGTCCGCGGCGGCCGCAGCTAACTGGCTCCGTACGTAGTCGCGGGTTTCCTGGCGGCCGAACGACTGCAGGTAGCAGCGGGCCGCGATCCGTTGATTCAGCGATTCCAACTTGGGGTGGGCACAATGTTCTTCCAGGCTTGGACTGCCGGCGAGCACCAATTGCGCACGTGGTTGGCCGCGGCGCAACGAATTGGTCAACGAACGCAGTTCCTCCAGCAGCCTCGGCGGCAGCGACTGGGCTTCGTCCACGATCAACACCAGCCCCGCCGTCGCGTCGTCGGGCGATTCGATCGAGCGAGTCAACGCCAACCGCAATTCGTCTTCATCCCGGCCCCGGGCGGGCATTTCCAACGCGAGCGCTACGCTACGCCAAAGGCAGCGGCGTGTCGACAAGCGGCTATCAGCGAGCAACGCGACACGGTGGCTGGCGCGAAACTGGTTGGCTAAAACCTGGCACAGCAGCGACTTGCCCGTGCCGGCCGGCCCTACGAGCAGTCCGACGCCCTGCTGTCGCTCGACGCAGCGTGCCAAGGTTTGCCGGGCATGTTCGATCGCCCGGCCGGCGAAGTAGCTCGCCGCCTGCGGGGCCGCCAGAAACGGCCGTTGACGGAAATTGAAATAGGCCTCGACCATAGCTCTCCGCGCCCCAGATTGGGATCGAGCCCGCCTCGATCGCTCAACCCGCAAAACCGCTACAGAACACATAAACGGCACAGTCCCACCCTCCCTGATCGACAGAACGGCG
>CAIXSC010000550.1 GCA_903921945.1 uncultured Planctomycetaceae bacterium | reverse complement strand
GACTTCCAGGGCAGCGCATTCGCCGCTCAGCTGCCTGACGTTCTCGCGGGCCAAGCTGACTTTGTAGGAGTCCGGCATCAGTTGGCTGAGTTGAGCGGTCCCGACTGAAGTCACGGCTGCCAGCTCGGAACGGAAGGCGACGCCGGCTGCCGCTAGAGTCGTAACAATTGAAATGATCATGAGCATGCGCATCCGAGTTTCTCCAATGGTTGCGGGGAGGGAACGTACGGTGTGAACAACGAACGGGCTACCTTTAGAAGGTCTGAGGCCGGCCGATTTTTTCGAGGATTTCGATGATAAAACGGCGTTTTTTTCAAGTTTCCGGCTTGACGCGCGTCGGCGATCGGCCTCCCGCCGGCTCGTCAGAGACCCCGGTTCATGAGCCGACGCCGCGCCAGCGGTCGGGTCGCACTCGCAGCCGTTGTGCCCGCGATCGGTTCGAATTCGCCGCTGTCGCTGCAGTTGCCGCTTCGGCTTCGGCTTCCGCTTTCGCTGCCGCATCCGCTGCCGGGCCCCTGTCCGTTCGAACGGCGCCAGCGTGGCAACGGCGCAACCGCGTGACGACGCGGTGGAAGCGCATGCGGGCAGCTTGTGGGCGGATCGCCAGACGTTCGCCGATCGCTTGCCATCCCAGGCCCGCTCGAACCATCTGCAGCAAGACTCGCTCGGCATGGGATAACCGCCGGGTCAGCTGCGCCCACTGATCCGCCGCGTCGATCTGTTCCGAGCCATCGCTTGCGGGCCGAGTCGCACTGGCTTGCTCGTCGAAGGCGTCGAGGCTCTGAGCCCGTGGCGGAGCGTTTCGCGAACCGCGGAGACGACGGCACTCGCTGACGACCGCCTTGTCGATGATTCCTGAAACGTACGCGCCCACCTTTTGCACCCGCACCGGCAGTCGCCGCCGCCACAAATCCAACAGCATCCGCTGAAGAATGTCCTCGGGGTCGACCGGGATAAAATCGGGCGAACGGGAGCGGTCGAAAACGCGGCGCCGTATCCGCTCGACCAGCAACCGTCGAAACCGCTCCGCTAAGTCGCCCAGCGCGGAGCGGTCGCCGCGAAAGTAACGGAGCCAGGCGAGCAATTCTTCGGACGATTCGCCGGCGGCGCGATCGCTGCCAACACAAGCCGGCACGGACCTGGCGGATCCGGGCCGCCTAGCCAAGCAAGCACGTCCAGCCACACGAACGGTTCCACGCGATAAAACAGAACTCGCGGGAAGCGCGGCGCGAACAGAGACCGGAGACTTCATGGGAGCACCAAGAAAAGACACCACCCGACCCCATCGCGTTGCCGCGCTGTGGCTGTGGCGTCGGCGCCCCACGCACCGAACAGCCGCTGGAAGGAGATTCCAGCATCGCGAGCGATTTTGGCGGGTACTTCGCGGGTTACGCAAGGGGGGAGGTGTAGTCTGGGTTGTGGGGCCGCTTCTCTGGCTGTTCGCGCCCGCGATCACGGATGGCCAGATCGCCGCGTTCCGCGACGGGGCCCACTACTACATTCCACTTTGGAGCTGGATGCGGGACGAAGCGGCGCTCCAGGGCGTTTGGCCACGGTGGAATCCATGGGAAAACGGCGGCGTGCCGCTCGCCGGCGACCCCACCGCCGCGCTCTGGTATCCGGGGCTGTGGCTATTCCGGCTCCCGCTGCCATTCGCTGTGGCCTACAACGCTTTCCTGGCTGTGCATCTTGCGTTGGCGGCGATCGGCGCCAGCCGCGCCGCCGCCGCCATGCTTGCCGCTGACCAACGAGGCCCTCGAACCACGTCGCGCCCCGGCCCGCTCATGGCCACGCGGATCGCCGGCGCGGCCTACGCCCTCAGTGGTTCGGTGCTGTTCAACTATTCCAATCCGATCTACCTCGTTGGGGCCGCTTGGCTTCCCTGGGGTGTTGCCGCGTTGGTCCGGTGGTTCTTTCCGGTCGAACATGACGGCCCGCGAGCAGTTGGAACCCCCGACGGCGAGTCGGCTGGCCAAGCCGCTCCGCTAACGACCGCCCGAGGCGATTCCCCGCCGTGGCCGCTCGATCGGCGACGTTATCAGTGGCTTCCGCCGGCGAGTTTCGTGGCGCCGCTGGCCATGATGGTCACCGGCGGCGATCCTCAGGGGGCGGTCCACCTGCTACTCATGGGACTCGTGG
>CAIXSC010000549.1 GCA_903921945.1 uncultured Planctomycetaceae bacterium | reverse complement strand
CCTTATGAACTGACTCATACGTTGGGGTTCGTCAACTACACGGCGAGCGACCTGCCGACGACGCCCGCGCCGGGCTACGAGGGCGCGCCGGATACGAATGTCGCCCAGCCATTTCCATGGCTTGCGTGGAACAACCGTCCCTATGCGAACCCGCTCGAGTTGATGCTGGTGCCGAAGTCGGCGCCGGGCCGGCTCTGCCTTGAATTCGGCATGACGCCTGGGAACCGACAGATCTATAACAGCAGCGGAACGATTACCACGCCCGATCCCGCGCGCGAGCCGTTCTCCTACCTGCTGAACTTCTTCCTGGATTCATCCAGCCAGCCCCAAACGGAAAGCCCGGGCTACTACCGCATCTTCGACCATATCGAGACGCCTTCCCCGTTCGTCGGCACCGAAAAGTGGTACCACTCGGCGACCTTCGGCAACACGATGCTGATCGAGGGTGCCACGTTCCGTCCGCCATTCAATCGGTTGAGCCGCTTCCGCGAGCCGGGTCGGATGAACATCAACACGATTTTTGATTTCCGCGAATGGCGGGCGATCGCCCATGGATTCCCGGAATACGACAGTCAGGCATTCTTTGACAATCAATTGGTTCGTAGCCGTCGTGGCTACGATGCGTCCCAATTCGGGTCTTACCCCACGATCTTCGCCAATCCGTTCCGCAGTTCGACGTCGTCCGACCTGATGCCGAACGTGCTTGACATGCGCAAGACGGGCGTCGAAGTCGGGTTGCTCCGGCCCGATCCAACCAGCGGCAACGGCAACATCAATGACTCGGTGAAGCCGTTGTTCGCGTCGGTTTCGGGGCAAGCCTATGACAATGTGAACCGCAATCCGTATTTCAAGTACCGCGGCATTAACCGGCTAGCGAATCTCGTGACGAACCACTCGAATGTGTACGCCATGTGGATCACGGTCGGGTATTTCTATGTGGAACCGAACCCCACTGGATTGGACGCGGCACACGTGGATGGCATGCGGTTGGCGGCGGAAGTCGGGTCGGACACGGGCAGCATCGAGCGGCATCGCGGGTTTTACTTGATCGACCGATCGATTCCGGTCGCCTTTGAAGCGGGCGAGGATCACAATGTGGATCGGGCGATCCTCATCCGGCGGCAGATCGAATGAGTTTTCCTGACGCAGAGGCAGGTTGTGCTATGAACCTTCAGCTCCCGCGGTCTCCGCGCCGCTCCGCCTTCACGCTTGTGGAAATGATGGTCACGCTTACCGTGACGTTGATCGTCATGCTCGCGCTGGTCACCATTTTCGAGTGGATTGGCCAGCGGGTGCAGATGGGCCGGGCTGTGATCGAGGTTTCCGGACAACTGCGGAGCGCCTCGCTGCGACTCCAGTCCGACTTGGACAACGTCACCGTGCCGATGAGGCCGTTCGCGCGAATCGAGCAAGGCGCGGGCTATTTCCACTATCGTGAAGGGGCGGGCTGGGACGGCACCGGCACCGTCGAAGGCGATGTCGATGACGTGCTTTGCTTTACCGCTCGCAACGACGTCGAGCATTTCGCGGGCAGGTACACGCTGCCCAACACCGGCACGGTTCGAATCTCCTCGCCCGAGGCCGAGATCGTCTGGTGGGCCCAGTATCAAGACCTCAACCAGGATGGTGCGCTGGCGGCCGAGGAGTCGGTCAGCCGCGTACTCCATCGCCGAGTTCTGCTCGTCAATCCCAGTCTGAACAACGTGGCTGGCGGGCCATGGTTTACTCTGCCGAACGCGCTTTCCGGCGCCACTTCCTATAACACGTCGAACCAGTCCGACCTACAAACGCTCGCGCAACATCTGCGGCAGGTTCTCAACGAGATTGATGTGTCGATGCGTTTTGTCCGTGTCGTGCCCAGCAATAACCAAATGCAGATCCAGGTCTACGCGAATTCGCTGGCCGATCTCACGCAACCCGAAAACCGTTTCTTGCGTCATCCAATGGTGTTTCGCACGGGCGGGAACTATCAAATGGTTCCGCAGCCGGGACGGCCGTTCGCCATCGACACCAACCCTGCGAGCGAAACGAGACTGGAAGTGATTCCGCTCAGCGGCAATCGACTTGGCGAGGATGTGATCCTGGCGTCGGTGTTGGCGTTTGACGTGCGGGCTTACGATCCGACCGCGTTGGTCGCCAGCGCGACCGGTTTGGGAGTTTTGCCATCGGACAACGCATGGACGCCGACACTCGCCATCGCCGCCCCGATCAGTCGTGGAGCCTTTGTCGATTTATTCTATTCGCGTCGTTTCGGCACCAATTGGAACGCCGCGGCCGCGTCGACGTTCTCGGACATTCCGCAACTGAAGTCGGGCATTCCCGCCGCGAACGAGCAGCCGTTTTATGACACTTGGTCGTTCCACTTCGAGAATAGCGGACCGGCGACCAATGGATTGGACGATGACGGGGCGAACGGAACCGATGATCCGGGCGAACGGCTCACCGCACCGCCCTATCCTGTCCCGCTGCGTGGATTGCAGTCGGTGTTGCGTGTCTACGAACCGGACACTCGACAGGTGCGGCAGGCGACGGTGGTTTCCGATTTCGTCCCCGAGTAACGAGTGACGTTCGCCACCGCGAACCGTTTTCCCCTATGGCACTCGTTCTGGAACTCGCAGGCGTCTCGCACTGGTATGGTGCGTTCCGCGCGCTGACTGACGTCGAGCTGCGGTTGGAAGCCGGACCGATCGGTCTGGTGGGCCAGAATGGAGCTGGCAAATCGACGCTCATGCAAATCCTGCTCGGCCTTATCCGGCCGACGCAAGGGCAAGCTCGAGTGCTCGGGCTCGATGCGCGGACCGCGGGCATGAAGCTGCGAAGCCGTGTCGGTTATATGCCGGATCGCAACGCGTTGATTCCCGGATTGAACGGCATCGAGTATGTCGCGTTGGCGGGCGAAATGTGCGGCATGGCGCGTCGCCAGGCGCTGCGCCGCGCCCATGAAACGCTCTCGCATTTGGGACTCGAAGACGCCCGGTACCGGCGGCTCGACCAGTACTCGCTTGGGATGTCGCAACGGCTGAAGCTGGCGGCGACGCTGGTCCACGATCCGGATTTGATGTTGCTCGACGAGCCCACGTCGGGACTCGATCCCGAAGGCCGCGCTGCGATGCTCAACCTGCTCGGCACGCTCGCACACCGCCCCGGCAAATCGCTGTTGCTCGCCAGCCATTTGCTGGGCGACATCGAGCGGGTCTGCGGGTCGGCGATCATTTTGGATCAAGGGCGAGTGCTCAGCGTGGGGCGGATCGAGACGCTGCGAGCCGCTCGTCAACGCGGTTATCGATTGCGCTGGGACAACGCGGGCGCCGCGTTTCTGGATTCGCTTCGCAGTCAGGGCGTGCGGATCGAAGCGTCCCGTGAACTGGCGGATCGCTCGGCTGTGGGCGGCGAAGCGCGGGTGATCGTGCCGGCGGATTGGCAGACCCGCGAGTTCTTCGCGGCGGCCATGGCGCATGGCGTCACACTGCAGATGCTGGCGGCCGAAGAGGAGGACTTGGACGCCGTCTATCATCGGTTGATCGGTGGCGCGACAGGCCGCTCCACGGGGAACGCCCCGGCCGCCGTTCCGACCCGGGAGGCCACATGACGCTCGAAGAGATCCGTTATCGCGGCTGGTCCGAGCAACTCACGTGGTCCTGGCTGGGCTGGTGGCCGATCGCCCGCACCGGTTTGGTGCTGGTGCTGCGGCGGAAAGTCTTTTGGATCTTCCTGGGACTGGCGTCGCTGAGCTTTCTGTTTATGTTCGCGACAATCTATTTGAAAGCGCAATTGACGACCCAGAACCCGGGCTTTCGGCGGTTTGTGGACGGCATTTTGTCGAACGCGACCGGGACCGGCGAAACGTATCGCGATTTCATGTTCGCCCAAGGAACCGTCACGATGTTATTGTTGGCGTTCGCCGGCGCGACGCTGGTGGGCGACGACATCCGGTCGGGCGGAATGTCTTTCTATTTAGCGCGCCGGATCGAACGCTGGCACTATTTAGTTGGCAAGCTGTTGTCGGTCGGTTTTCTGGTGTCGTTGACGACGACATTGCCAGCGTTGGTGTTGTTCATCGAGTACGGCTTGCTGACGGAATCGATGGTCTACTTTCGCGAGAACTGGACGATCTTGCGGGGGATTCTCGGTTACGGGCTGGCGTTGGCGTTGGTATTAAGCTGCCTGTTATTCGCGTTGGCGTCGTGGCTGCCGCGGACCGTGCCGCTCGTGATGGCCTGGGTGGGCGTGTTTCTTTTGTTGCCGGCGACCGGCGAGATGCTGCGGGAAGCGACAGGCAGCCGTAAATGGCTGTTGCTCAGCCTGTGGCGCGACGTGCGGTTGATTGGGACGTGGTGCTTTGGTGCGGCGGACCAGCCCCGCGAGCTCGAATTGCTTTATCCGTCGATGATCGTGGCGGCGGCGGTGTGCGTGCTCTCGATCCTAGCGGTGCTGCCGCGTCTCCGAGCGACCAAGGTGGTGCCATGAGTGACATGGCGACCTCCGGCTCGCTCGCGGTGGCCAAAGCCGCCTCGCTAGCCCCGCTTTGCGAGTTCGACAAAGTTTGCAAATGGTATGGGCCGGTGATCGGCTTGAATGACGTATCGTTTCAATTGCAGTCGGGAATCACAGGACTGGTCGGCCACAACGGCGCGGGAAAGAGCACGCTGATCAAGTTGTTGACGGGGCAGTTGCGGCCAAGCCTGGGGCGGGTCGAAGTCCGCGGCCGAGCAGCTTGGTCGGCGGCGGCGAAGCGGCGCATCGGCTATTGCCCCGACCTGGACGCGATGTACGAGGAGATGTCCGGAAGATCGTTTGTCCGCGCGATGGCACGCCTGCACGGATTCTCGGGAAGCGAGACGCGTGAGCGGGTCGAGCAGGTGCTGGAGCGAGTGGGAATGGTGGACCGCGCGGACCGGCCCGTCGCCACCTATTCGAAAGGAATGCGACAGCGGGTAAAGCTGGCCCAAGCGCTGGTTCACGAGCCGGAGTTATTGGTGCTCGACGAGCCGCTCAACGGAGTGGACCCGGTGGGCCGCGTGGACATGTGCCGGCTGTTTCGCGAATTGGCGGCGGCGGGAAAAGCGATCTTGGTATCGAGCCACATTCTCGACGAACTCGACACGCTCGCGGATCGGATTCTGTTTGTTTGTCGTGGGCGGTTGCTGGCGTCCGGGCCGTTAAGCGAGGTTCGCGCGATGCTCGACGCGTTTCCCGCGCGGATCCGCATCGACGCCCCGGATGCCCGGCGGCTCGCCGTCTTGCTGCTATCGCTTCCGCGCGTGTTGGGAGTGGAACTGGAATCGGCACGCCAGTTGGTATTGCGGGTCGAGCGGGTGAAAGAGTTTTACGGACCGTTCGCCGAATTGGTCGCGCGCGAAGGGGTGGATGTGGAACGCATGGAAGTGCTCGACGCGTCCACAGAAGCGGTGTTCGAATACCTGATGCGGGCGGTGGCGCATGCGTGGTGAAATCTCGGCGGCCGTGAGTCTCTTTTGGGTAGCGTTTCGACGGCTGGTGCGTTCGCGACAGACGGTGGTGAGTTTGGTGTTGCTGGGCTTCGCCTGCGTCGCTGTGATGTCGTGGGCGCACCGCCGCGACCGTTCGCCGTCCGACTTCATCGAACAAGTGTTTTTGACGTTGTTTTCGACCTTGTTGTTACCCGTATTTTGCCTGTCGTACGGCACGGCGGGCATCGCGTCGGATCGCGAAGAGCGGACGTTGGTATATTTGTTGGTGTCGCCGCTGCCGCGGTGGTTGGTGTTTGTTTCGAAGGTGTTGGCATCGATGGTTCCCGCCGTCGCATGGTCCATGGGCGGTCTGGCAATGATCTGTTGGCTGGCTGGCACGGCGGGAAAAACAGCGTGGCCCAGCTTATGGCCGAGCATTTTAGCGACGTCGATCGCTTACAGTTCGCTATTCTTGTTGTTTAGCGTGTTGTTTCAGCGAGCCACCTTGCTGGCGTTGGCTTACGCGTTATTTTTGGAAACGCTGGTCGGCAATTTGCCGGGCATCGCGAAACGACTCACCATCTCGTTCTATTCGCGTTGCCAGATCTTTGCGGCCGCCGAGGAACTCGATTTACGATTGCGCGGCCTATTGAATCCCGAGGTGTTCCTTCCCGTATCCGGCCCCACGGCTCAGTCGGCTCTTTGGCTGGCGAGCTTCGGGTTGTTGGCCGTCGGACTGGCTATCTTCCAACGCCGGGAATACACGTAGCCGCCCCAACGCTCGCGGTCGGGGCTGGGGAGATCGCCGTTTCGACGGGGACGCTGCGGGGCGGCGAGTCAAGCAGCAGGTGAACACGGATTCGACATGCTCGCGACGGACAAGATGTCCGTCGTACAAGAGGAGGTTCACCGCGATCGAAGCCCACTCGGCAACGCTTGCACCCGCTTTCCTCGTTTACCGCCGAGCCGTAGGCGACGGCCGGGCCTCCAAACCGAACTCGCGACGCGGTGTCAGATTCCGACCCCAACGGCAACGCCAACGTCGACGGACAAGATG
>CAIXSC010000548.1 GCA_903921945.1 uncultured Planctomycetaceae bacterium | reverse complement strand
CGGAAATCTCAGCTACAAGACGAAAGCGGGCGAGAATCGCGATGCCTTCCTGATGTTCCTGGACAGTAAGAAGGTCGAGGAACCGGCCGCCACAGAGCCAACGGACGAGCAGAAGAAAGAGGAAAAGAAGCGGCTCGAAGAGCTGAAGAAAGACAAAAAGCCGGCGCCCGCGCCCGCGTTCAGCCGCCGCGCCGCGTTGGTTGAAACGGCGTTGAAACAGGGCGGTTCGGGGTTCTTCGCGCGGGCGATCGTGAACCAACTGTGGGCCCGCTTTTACGGACGCGGACTGGTCGCGCCGACCGACCAAATGCACTCGGGGAACCCGGCCAGCCACCCCGAATTGCTCGAATGGCTCGCCCAGGACTTCGTGCGAAACGGTTACGACGTTCGCCGCTTGGCACGCGGGATGGTTTCGAGCCGCACGTACGCGCGGAGCAGCCACTGGACCTCGAATGAACGGCCCGATCCGGCTCTGTTCGCGGTTGCGATTTTGCGGCCGCTCACGCCGCAGCAGTACGCGATGACGCTGCGAGTGGCTTCGACCAGTCCCGACCAGTTCCCCGCGGAACTGGCGGCCGCCGATCTCGAAAAACGTCTGGAGGGAATCGAAGGGTCCGCACGCAGTTTGGCCGGAGCGTTCGAACATCCGGGCAGCGATTTTCAGGTCGGCATCGATGAGGCGTTGCTGATGAGCAACGGCGAGCGGATCGATCGCGAACTGCTGCGTGCCGGAAACGATACGCTCGTCGGCAAGCTCGCCGCCATGGCCGACGTCGACGCGGCGCTGGATGTGGCGGGCTGGAATGTCCTCAACCGGCCGCTCGCTGAAGACGAAAAGCAGGTACTGCAGGCATACGTCTTGAAACGCAACGACCGGCCGGCGGATGCCTACCGCCAGTTGGTGTGGGCTCTGTTGACCAGCGGCGAGTGCCGCTTCAATCACTAAGGAACACCGTGATGACTACTGAACACCCATCGGTCCCCGTCGAGGCGTCGGCGGCCCGTCCCAGCCGGCGCGGTTTTCTCGGCAGTAGCGCCGCGGTCGGGGCAGGGGCCTTCGCGGCCAAGACGCTGGCATTCAGCGCCGCTCCGATGACGCTGCTCGATGCGTTCCGCCAACCGCTGCTCGCCGACGAACTGAAGCGGCACGATAAACGCGTGATCTTGTTGTGGCTCGCCGGCGGCGCCAGCCAACTCGAGACGTTCGACCCGAAGCCCGGGCGGCCCACGGGCGGTCCATTCCGAGCGATTCAAACGCGAGTGCCCGGGGTGTCGATTTCGGAACTGATGCCGAAGATGGCGCAGCGACTGCACCACACGGCGGTCGTGCGCGGTTTGAGCACCGGCAACGCCGACCACGGCGGCGGCGCCCGGCTGATGCACTTGGGGCGGCGGGAAGAGCCGACGGTCAAGTTCCCCGACCTGGGCGCGATCCTGGCCCGCGAACTCGGTCGCCCCGAAAGCCAAGTTCCCGATTACGTCACGTTCTACACGGCGACGGAAGGCCGGGGCAACGCGGTGGGGCAAGCGGGCTTCCTCGGCTCGCGATACAGTCCGATGTACCTGACCACCGACACCGCTCCGCCCAATCTGCGGCGGCTCGCATCAATCACGGAAAACGACCACCGCGAGCGGGGCGATCTGCGGCGGGAACTGAGCGATCGATTCTCGACGGGACGGCAGTCGTCGTCACTCGCCAGCCACAGCGAGGCGTTCGCTCGCGTAGGCGGACTGATGGCGAGCGACAAACTGTTCGACGCGTCGCAGGAACCGCAAGCGATCCGCGACATGTACGGTCCGACGCTGTTCGGCGAACAGACGCTGGTGGCCCGACGGCTCATCGAGGCCGGGGTGCCGTTCGTCAAAATCTCGCGTGCCTGGTGGGACAGCCACGGACAAAACTTCGAGACCCATCTGGAACTGGTGAGCGAACTGGACCATGTGATGTCGGGGCTGCTCGATGATCTCGAGCAACGCGGCTTGCTTGACCACACACTGGTCGTAACGCTTTCCGAATTCGGACGCACGCCGCAAATCAACGCCAGCTTGGGACGCGACCATTTCGCGAACGCTTGGAGCGCGACGTTGTCCGGTTGCGGGATCCGACGCGGATCGGTGTACGGCGTGACCGACGAAAACGGGTTGAATGTCGTCGAAGGCAAGGTGGACGCGGGTCAGTTCTTCGCCACCATTTTCCAGGCGCTCGGCATCGATCACGAGAAGTCGTATCAAGTCGGCGCCCGGCCCATTCCGCTGACGAACCCCGGCACGAAGCCGATTCGCGAAGTGCTGGCGTAAGCTCTTTTGGCTGTGTTGACCGTGTTACCAGCGCTGACCGTGTTACCAGCGCTGACCGAGTTGTCCGTTTAGGCCGCGTTGTTTTGTTCCTTCCACCTTTCCGCGAGTTCCCGCCATGGCGCTGCCCAACGAGTGCAAACAGACGAAGGATTTGAGCCGCAAAGAGATCTTGCTGAGTGTCGTCCGGTCTCCGGCCACGGGGCGGATTTACGCCGGCGCCTCGGACGGCAAGATCCACTCGGTCGATCCGGCGGCGGAAAAGCCCGAGTTCACGGAATGGGAAGGGCATGGCAGTTACGTCACGGGCGTGGCGCTGGCTGGACCGTCGTTGGTGTCTGGCGGGTACGACGGCCGCTTGGTGTGGCGGGATGCTGCGAGCGGCACGATCTCCCGCTCGCTCGAAGCCCACGCCCGCTGGATTCGCAAAGTCGTCGCGTCGGCGGACGGGCGGTGGATCGCGAGCGTCGCGGACGACATGGTTTGCCGAGTGTGGGACGCCGCCGACGGCAAGCTGTTGCACGAACTGCGAGGACACGCCGAGCGGACTCCGCAGCATTTTCCCTCGATGCTGTACGCCTGCGCGTTCTCGCCGGACGGCACGCGGCTCGCGACGGTCGATCGCGTGGGCCACGCCGTCGTGTGGGACGCGGCGACCGGCAAATCGCTCGCGACGTTCGAAGTGCCTGGCATGTACACGTGGGATCCCAAGCAGCGGATCCATGCGATTGGCGGACCAAGGTCGCTCGCGTTTTCGCCAGACGGCCAGTCGCTGGCGGTGGGCGGCATGGGCCAGGTCGGCAACATCGACCACTTGGAGGGCAAGACGCGAGTCGAGATCTTCCGCTGGGAGAAGGGCGAACGGTCGCACGAGTTTGTTGGCGACCAATTCAAGGGGTTGGTGGAGCGTCTGATCTACCATAGCTCGGGCGAATGGCTGCTGGCCTTCGGCGGCGACAGCGGCGGCTCGGTGCAAGTGATGGATCTGGCCGGCAACCGCATCCACAAGCAGGAGAAAGCGTCGACGCACCTGCATGACGCGGTTTACGACGAGTCGACCGGCACCGCCGTGATCGCCGCCCACAACCGCTTGCTGGTCTGGAACATCGCGTAGGCTCGTTCCCGGTCCCGCTCGGGATGGGACGAATCGTGCCCCTGGCCGGCGCGGCCTACTAAGCTCACGACCGCGAAAATGTGTCAAATTCAACGCATGTCATTGTTGACATAATAGGCGACGGTCGCATAATTCATGCAGTTGCTTCCACGATTGGGTGGGGTAGGGACATGAAGGCGAACCCGGGTGGAAATCTGGATCCGGACAAGGTCTACGGGCGCGACGAACTGATCGCGGCGCTCTGGGAACGGCTCGAAACCCAGAGCGTATTGATGAACGCGGAACGTCGCAGCGGAAAGACGCAGATTCTCCGCAAGATGCTGGTCGAGCCGAAGGCGGGTTGGAAACCCGTGTTTCGGGATCTGGAACGCATTCACTCCGCGCAGGAGTTCGCCGAGCTGGTGTACGACGACATCCAGCAATTCCTGGGAAAAGGCGTCCGCGCCAAGAATTTCCTCCAACGATTGCTCGAAGAGAACGAGACGGATTACATCAACCTGAAAAGCCGCACTTGGAAGCAGCTGCTCATTACGGCCGTCGAAGATTTGATGAAGGCCAAAACTGCCGAGAAGCTGGTGTTCTTCTGGGATGAAGTGCCCTACATGCTGGAAAGCATCTGTCGAAGGGACGGACTGCAAATAGCTGCCGAAGTGCTGGACGCAATCCGAAGTCTACGCGTCGAGCAGTCAAGGTTCCGGTTGGTTTTTACGGGATCGATTGGACTGCATCATGTCTTGGGTAAGCTGTCGGCCGGCGGGATTCCGACGTCCGCGACGAATGACATGTACCCGGTCGCGGTTCCGCCTCTTACTCTCTTCCATGCCCGGCGACTCGCGGCCGACTTACTGGATGGGGAACGGATCGCGTCCTGGGACCGCGAATCCGCCGCCGAGCTGATCGCCTTGGAGGTCGACTGCTTTCCGTATTACATCCATCATGTCGTTGCCGGACTTCGTATCGAGCAGTTGGCGGCCACGGAGCCGAACATCGTCGAATTCGTTAGTCGCCAAATGGTAAGTTCGGCCGATCCATGGCAACTCGCGCACTTTCGGACTCGCCTTGCCAGCTACTATCCCATCGGCGACGACGCTCGGAACGCCACTATCATTCTTGATGTGTTGGCTCTCACGGAAAGGGCGAGCGATGCGATGTTGGTGAACGAAGTGCTGGACCGGTCGCGGAGCCATGGAGCCATTGTGAACAACCGGGATGATTTTGTTCGGCTCCTGAGGCTGATGGACGCAGACCACTATCTATCCCGTGATCGCGAGGGCGGATATCGATTCCGGTTTCCGTTGATAAGACGCTGGTGGAAGTTGGATCGCGGGCTATGAACCATTTCGTCAATACGTCTCGAGACTTGCGCCAGCCGGAGGTTGGCGGCGATCTATTCATTTCGCGATTTTCGCCAAACCAGACCGATCCGTCGATATTGGAGGCTATTTCCATCGGCTGCGAGCCGCTATTGAACAACCTCTTAGAGAAGATTTCCGAAAGCGCAACGAGCTTATCGACGCATCACGTACTGCTGCATGGCCCGAAGGGGATCGGGAAGTCGCATCTGCTCACGCGGTTGCGCCATCGCATTCACACTGACGAGACTCTCAAAGAATCGGTGTGTGTCGCTTGGATCCATGAGGATGAAACGATTGCGTCCATGCCTCAATTCCTTGTCAAGATATACCGTTCTTTAAAAAAAACTTATCCCCAGGAATACTCGCGCGAATGGCTTGATGGCTTGCTGAGCCAATCGCCTGCGGAGGTCGAGGAAGTGCTCGTTCGGCGCCTAATCTCGCGGTTCGCCAAGCGAAAAATGGTGTTGCTCGTCGAGAACCTGGATTCGCTATTCGGAAACCTCGGCGTCGACGGGCAACGCCGCTTGCGAACGCTGTTGCAGGAACACCCTTTCGCTTGTTTGATCGCCACTAGCCAGCGGCTCTTCGCGGCGGTTGCCGAGCGCAGCGAGCCTTTTTTCGGCTTTTTCCAGCCAGTGCCACTCCATCCATTGAGCCTGGATGAGGTCGGACAACTCATGGTCAGAATCGCGCACCTCAAGGGAGAAAGGGAACTTGTTGAGTTCCTGGGTACTCCCGAAGGACGTGGACGTGTGCGGGCGCTCCAGGGGGTGTTGCGCGGCAATCCGCGTGAATTCATCGTCTTGAGCAGTTTCGCAACCCGAGAGTGGCTTGATCGATTGGGTAGCTGTATCCAGCGATTAGCGGATGAATTGACGCCTTACTATCAGGATCGGCTGCGTCTTCTATCGCCGTTGCAGCGGCAAATCGTCGAGCTGTTATGCTGCGAGGCTGGCACACTCAACCCGAAGACAATCTCGCGACGATTGCTGACGGAACAGGGAAGCGTAGGAAAGCAGTTGCGGCTCTTGGAAGAAATGGGCTACGTCACCCGGACCCAGCGCGGAAGGGAGGCGTTTTACGAGCTTTGCGAGCCATTGCTGCGCCTAGCCTGTGAAGTCAAAGATCAAAGCCGACTTGGTCCTTGGATAGAATTCTTGCAAATCTGGTACCTTCCGGAGGTGGCCCATGCCCGTCGGGAGGCGAGGGATCGTCCCGGAATCCCGCGGTGTGAACGGGGCCAACCCTGCGAATCCGGACGAAACCAGGAGTCGCCGGCATTCGTTGAACAGGCGATTGATGCGTCGCCAACAGACTCGCCGACGCGCTTCGAGCGGCTTGAGGCTTTGTGGACGATGCGGCGATGGAAAGAGGGATTCGACGCCATTCGGGACGGCTTGGTGGCTGGTGGAGGCGATTATCTCGGCGACTGTGCGGAGATGTTTTCGTTAATCTTTCAACTAAGCGAAGACCCCGATTCCCTTCGCGAACGCGTGTCGACTCTCGTCGATATTTACCAGCAGGCGACAGCGGATTGGGCATCCCATCGTCCACGAAGTCGCATCCAGCCTTGGAGGCATGGAATCGCCGCTCAAGAAACCGCCATGCAAACGGCGAAGCCGGCGAGTCGAAGTGTCGAAAGCGCCGCGTGGCCGGAAGTTCAAACGACGCTTAACCCCTTGTCGCACCTCGCGAACGGCCTCGTGCGTTCCCTGGGCCGCATTGATGTCGCTCGCGCCACGCGTGAGTCTTTGGAAAGCTATGTTGCCGCCGTCGAGAGACGTGTCACCGATATGCCGGAATTCGCGGTCGGCCTGCGTTTGTTTCGACCCGGAGTTGGCCTCCTGACAAGCGGCTCGGAAGGGGAAATTGCGACGCTTATTGAACCTGAGCGCAAAATCCTCCGGCAAGCCTTGGGGTTAACTGACGGGGTGGCCGCGCTGTCCGCGGAATAACTTGTCGCTAAATGGTGCTCACTTCCATTGTTCGTCGAAGAAACCGGCGGCGGCGACGCGGGCGGCCGATTGGGCGGTGGCCGGCTCGCGAATGTCGAACACAACCCAGTCGGGCAGTTTGGGATTCTGCTGCGAGTTCGTCCGGTCGTGGGCCTCGCGGAATGTCAGGCCGCTGTTGAGCACCACATAGCGTTTCGGATTGCGCGGGTTGGGGTAAATGAAGGCCGGCACGTGGTTCGCCGCGTCCCAACGCTCGCCGCCCTTCACAAGCATCCGGTCCGCCGCCGCTGTGGCGTCGGTCCCGATGATCGGCAAGTGATCGGCCAGCGCGCGAATGGCCGCATTGCCCGCTGCGTCGCCCCAGAGAATCAGGTTCTTGTCGGCGTAGTCCGCTTCGGTCAGGTCGCGATCGAGTTTGATTTCCACGGTTCCACGGCAGACGGCCCGCCAACGCTCGGCGGCGTGGGCCAGTTCGGCGCGAACCCAGCGATCGACGGCTGGCGAGGCGCACGGGGTGCTCGGTGCCACAAAGACAAACGGGGCGAGGAAGGCGTCGTCGATCGGACCCTGGAGACCAGGCCGTTTCGGGCCGGGAAACGCGGAAGGCTCCTTTGAAGCTGGGGCCTTCTCATCCACCGCCTTCCCATCCGCGGCCTTCTCGACCGCCGCCTTCCCATCCGCGGTCTTCTCGACCGCCGCTTGCCACCGGCCGCTCGAGTCGCGGCTCAACCGGATCGCTTCGCCGGCCGCTCGCGGCGCCAAGGCGCCCGTGATCGCGGCGCCATTGAGTTCGATCCGCGCGACATCCTGGGGCGGCCAAACTCGCAGCGCGGTCACGCCGGTTGTCTTGATGGCGAGGGAGCGGTCGTCGCCGATGGCGGCGTCAATCCGCGAATCGTTCCAGTG
>CAIXSC010000547.1 GCA_903921945.1 uncultured Planctomycetaceae bacterium | reverse complement strand
GTGCCTTGGGCCCCGGCGCGAAAGTAGCCACCCAGTTCGCCGAGTCCCCGACCGGCCAACGTGAACAAACCGGCCAACGCCACCAGCCCGCCGACGCCGCCCAACAAGACCTTCTTCATCGCCACAACCCCTTTGCTTAACGTGGTTTGCAACTCGATCAGCCCCGCCGTGGGGCGAATCGTTCTGCAGAGATCACGAACGGGAACGGGAATCGGGCGAAGTATTTCCCAAAAAAACGGTCCTTCTGGGTTTCCTGTGGGTCGTCATCACAGGCGGGGGGGCGTGTTACCCGGTTTGGGATCGGCCGGGTACACCGCCGAGTTCGCGCATCAGGCCGCCCGGCTCGCCTGCGAACGCTCCCGCAAAATCGTCGGCACGTTGCACCGCCGTTGACCCGTCGCGCACGTATCGCGGTTGGGCGTGTGAAAAACGCGACCTAGCGGTTGGACGGCTCGGTGGAGCCGACCGTTGGTCCCATCGGTGCCGCTGGCCGTGCCGCGCCTGCGGCCGGATTGAGCTGGCCGCAGCCGCCGCCGACTTCAATGGCCCGTCGCTGCCGGATGGTGCAAGGGAGTCCGCGTTTCAGCAACGTTTCACGAAACCGCTCGAGCCCCGGTCGAGCGGCGCCGCGGCCGTCGTAGGCGTCGGTCGGGTTGAGTGGAATGACGTTCACGTGCGCCGGCATGCCGCGAAGCAGTTCGACCACCGCCAGCGCCTGGTCGAGGGAATCGTTCACACCTTCGATCATGGTCCATTCGAAAAAAATCTTGCGGTCGAGCTTGTCGCAGTAATACCGGCAGGCGGCGATCAGTTCGTCGAGCGGCCAGGCGCGAGCGGCCGGCACGACGGCCAACCGTTCCGCCTGCGTGGCGGCATGGAGCGATACGGCGAGCGAATACGGTTGACGCTCGTCCGCCAATCGGACAATTCCCGGAATCACCCCGACCGTGCTGATGGTGAGCTGTTTCGCTCCGAGCGACAATCCGGCCGGATCGCCGAAGATACGGGCGGCGCGAATCACCGCGTCGTAGTTTACGAGCGGTTCGCCCATGCCCATGAAGACGACGTTTCGCAGCGGCGGCCGGTCCGGGCCGGCCGACTCGCGCTGGCGCATGAACAGCGCTTGGCCAATGATTTCGCCAGCCGTCAGGTCCCGGCGATAGCCGAGTTGGCCTGTCGCGCAGAAGACGCACCCCAAGGCACAGCCAGCCTGAGTGCTGACGCAGACCGTGGCGCGGTCGCGGAAACGCATCCAGACGCTCTCGATCCGCTCGCCGTCGGCCAAAGCAAGCAGATACTTGCGAGCGAGTCCGTCGGGCGCGTCGGAGATTTGAACCGCGGAAGGTTGGCTGAAAACCGCGTGCCGCGCGATCTGCTCGCGGAAATCGCCCGCCAGTCCGGAACATTCAGCGGCGGATGTCGCGAATTCGCGATAAAGGCAGCGCCACAGTCGAGCGGCTTGGCCGGCCGTGAAGCCCCAATCCCGGATGCGTTGAGTGAATTCGGGGTGCGGATGGCCGTGCAGTTCGAACATCGCCCCACGCGGTCGCTGCTGCCGCGCTCACTCGTTCGCCGGAGGTTGCAGCAACGCGCCACTCGCGTCGCTTCCCGATTCGTCAGTCATAACCTCGCCGGCAGCATCCGTCGACGGGACGCCGCCGTCGGCCGCTTCGTTCTCGCCTTCGCGGACGTTCGCGGCCGCGTCCGATTCGCCCGCCGCTGCATCGGCCGCTTCGTCAGCCGCCGCGGTTTCCGACTGGGCCGCGGAATCCGGGGCAACGTCGTTGGCGACGGCCCCTGGACGCGAAGCCTTGCCGGTCCACTGGGCGCCAGAGTCGCGAGTGCCGGTCTTGGTCGCGGGTCGGCCGCCGGTGTTCGGTGGCGTCGCCTTTTTGCCATTCGCGGAAGCCGACCCGTTCGTCTTGGGTTTGGCTGCTGGCCCGTCGTTTCGCTTCTCGCCGTCGGGGGTAGGCGGGACGAGCGGCGTTTCGGAGGCTTCGCCCGGCTGGTCGTCGGCTCCATCACCGGCACCTTCCGCAGCGGAGTCCGCGTCGTCGACCAACGGTTTGCCTGACGGGATCAGCTCGGGGCCTCCATCGGCGGGCTGGCGAACTTCGGCGGGCTGGAACGCGGATCCAACACGGCCGTAAGCCCGGTCGCCTCGGTCCCAGCGGCCGCCGTGGGCCGAGTAGTCGTAGTCGAACATGGACGAGCAGACCGCGCAGCCGCTCGAAGCCGCCAACATCAAGCCACTCAAGCCCAACAGTAGTCGACGCATCATGTGCTGGCCTCTCGAGTCAAACGACGCTCGGCAATCCATGCCCGGCGATCCCAGTCCGCTGAACCCAGTCAGCCGGACCTAGTCCGGCCGAACCCAGTCAGCCGAACCGTGCCCGGCAACCCATGCTCGGCATTTCCGGCTGTCGCAGCAGGTATCGGCGGCATGGGACCTGGAACTTTATGGCGAGTTTGTCGATTCGGCCGGATTTGCGGAAAGCGCGGGTTCTTTGGGTTGGCGGGATTGTCGCTTGCGATTGTCCCGTGACGTCGCTACAAAATCGGCCATGAATACTCAACACTGGATCCGTCGAGGCCGCCTTGCGGCTTGTTTGTCGTCATCATCGCGGTCGCGAAGCGTCGCTGACGTCGTGGCTGCGAGCGGACAGCGTCGTGTGAACGCGATTGACGTGTGTTCGTCGAGCGCCGAGCGTTCGTCGAGCACCAAGCGTTCGTCGAGCGCTGCGCCATCGTCGAGGCGTTGGGCACCGACAGCGGTCCTGATTGGGGCGGTGTTGGCCGTGGGGGCGTTGCAGGCCACGCTGAATGGCTTGGCCGCGGAAGAGCCGGCGGCGTTGCCGAAGGCGTTCGTCGACGGCACCGGGACCGGCTGGCGAGCGTTGGGCAAGGACGATTTCACGCAGGTGAACACGGCTGACAACACCTGGACTTGGAAACCGGATGGATCGGTCCACTGCACGGGGCAGCCGGTCGGTGTGATTCGCACGGTGAAGAAGTACACGAACCTCGAGTTAGTGGCCGAGTGGCGTCATCTGAAGGCGGCTGGGAACTCCGGGATCTTTTTGTGGGCCCTCGATGAACCGCTGATGTCGCTCAAGCCGGGCCAGTTGCCGCACGGGATCGAGGTCCAAGTGCTCGATCTGGGCTACAAGGAACAGTACGAGAAGTCGTCGGGAAAGAAGGCCGATTGGTTCACCACCCACGGCGACGTGTTTCCCGTTGGGGCCGCGAAGATGACTCCGTTCCCGCCCACCGCGCCTCGCGGTAGCCGCGCCTTCCCGAAGAAGGAATTGTCGAAGGGCGTGAATGAATGGAATCACTACTACGTGCGAGCGATCAACGGCGAGGTTCGGTTGTGGGTGAATGGCGAGGAGGTCACGGGCGGGACTGCGTGCGATCCGCGAACGGGATACCTCTGCTTGGAATCGGAAGGCTCGCCGGTGGAGTTCCGCAATTTGCGGATCCGCGAGCTGCCGTAGTCGATCGTTCGGGAACCGGCCGAAGCGTGCGGAAAACGTTTCGAGGCGTTTTTCGCGGCCAGCGCGAGTCTTTTCCCCCTTGAATTTCACCGGGGGATTGGCGATGATGCGTGGCTTCTATGAGCGGAATTTGAAGGAGATATTGGGGCATGTCGCGTCACACTCGTCCCAAGGCCCGTGTCAACCGTCGCCTTGGCGTGCTGATTTACGAGAGTTCGGGAGCTAAGCGGGCGTCGGAACGGCGCGAAAATCCGCCAGGCATGCACACCCGCCCCAAGCGGACCTCGAACTACGGTACCGCGCTGTACGCGAAGCAGCGTATTAAGCACTACTATGGACTGGGCGAACGGCAACTGCGTCGCATGTTCGACGAGGCGTCGCGAAGCAAGGGCAACACGGGCGAAAACCTGTTGATCTTGTGCGAACGCCGGCTGGACAATGTGGTTCGTCGAGCCGGTTTCACGAAGACTCGGCCCCAAGCCCGCCAAGGGATCGTTCACGGCCACTTCCAAGTGAACGGTATCAAGGTGACCAAGCCTTCGTACATTTTGCGGCCTGGCGACGTCATCACGGTCCGTCCCCGCGAAAACCTGCTCAATTTCTACCGCGTGCTCGCGGAGAACGCTCAAACACAGCCCATGGACTGGGTCACGTTTGATCCGGAAACGCTTCGTGCCACCGTGCAAGGCAAACCCGGACCGAACGACGTCAGCGTGCCGATGGACTACAACGCCGGCATGGTCAACATGATCGTCGAATTCCTGTCCCGTTAGAGCATTCACCTCATGCACTCGCAACTTGTCGTGTTGGGCGGTGGACCTGGTGGTTACGCCGCCGCGTTCTTGGCAGCGGACGAAGGATTGCAAGTTACGCTGGTGGAGGCGGAACCGCGACTCGGCGGTACCTGTTTGCTCCGGGGTTGCATTCCATCCAAAGCCTTGCTTCACGTCGCGCGAGTGATCTCCGAGGTTCACGAACTTCAGCACGACTGGGGTGTCGAGTTCTCCCCGCCGTCGATCAGCATCGACAAACTGCGGGCGCGGAAAGATAAAGTCATCGAGACTTTGTCCGGCGGGTTGAAGCAGTTGGCAAAACGGCGCAATGTCGCCGTCATCCAAGCGAAAGGCGTCTTCGAGAATTCGACGACACTGCGTTTGGAAGGCAGCCATGAGTCGATTCCGGAAGGCGGCAAGCTGACCTTTGATCGGTGCATCCTGGCCACCGGTTCCACTCCATCCATGCCGCCCAATTTCCAGATTGGGTCGGATCGAGTGATGGATTCGACGGGCGCCCTGAATCTTGCCGATATCCCGCAGTCGTTGCTCGTGATCGGTGGCGGGTACATCGGCCTCGAGATGGGCACGGTGTACGCGAATCTTGGCACCAAAGTTAGTGTCGTCGAATTGACCGACGGTCTCCTGCCCGGTGCCGATCGCGATCTCGTCAAGCCGCTGCAAAAGAATTTGCAAAGGCTTTTCGAAGACCGAATTTTCCTCAATACGAAAGTTGGTTCGATCGGGGTCCGGGATAACAGTGTGGAAGTCGCGTTCGAGGGGCCTGCCAAATTTGGCGTCGAGCGTTACGACCGCGTATTGGTATCGGTGGGGCGTCGTCCGAACAGCCGGGGTATCGGTCTCGAAAACACCCGCGTCGAAGTCAATCCGCGCGGCTTCGCGGTTTGCGACAAGCAACAGCGGACTGCCGATCCGCACATTTTGGCGATTGGCGACGTTGCGGGCGAACCGATGCTGGCGCATAAGGCGTCCCACGAGGCTAAGGTGGCCGTCGAGACCGCCATGGGTAAAGCGACCGCCTTCGACAAAGCGGCAATTCCCGCCGTGGTGTTCACCGATCCGGAAATCGCCTGGGCCGGTTTGATGCAGGATCAGGCCGTGAAGGAAGGACGCGAAGTCGAAGTCGCCGTCTATCCGTGGGCGGCAAGTGGCCGTGCCCAAGCGCTCGGTCGCACCGAGGGCTTCACGAAGTGGATTATCGATCCGAAGACCGAACGAGTGCTCGGCTGCGGAATCGTTGGCCCCGGCGCCGGTGAACTGATCGCCGAAGCGGTTCTGGCGATCGAAATGGGTTGCGAAGTACGCGATCTGACCGAATCGATTCATCCGCACCCGACGCTCAGCGAAACCGTGATGAATGCCGGTGAAATCTTCTACGGCACCGCCGTCGAGATGTATAAGCCGAAGAAGCACGCCTAAGCGTTTGCTCGGCCCAATCTGGCCGGATGGCTCGCTAGCCGAGTGGACCGGCACATCGTTAGGCGTCCCTTGCTTGCTGTTCCCACCTGTCGTAGCTGGGGTCCTATCTCCGGCGGGCGCATCAGTGACCCGTCGAGACGCTGGTGGGTGTGAACCGCTCGGCGTGTTCTCGATGCCGGCTGGTTCGGCCAATGGCGATGGAGGTCGTCACGGGCCATCGATAGCGGGTTCCGGCGACAGCCGAGTTCTTGAGTGAAGCGGTTGTGGCAGGAAAAATTCTGAAAAATCTTCGCGTACGCCCTGGTCAAATCTTGGGACACTCCGAACGATTGACATACAAGTGAGGGCTGGC
>CAIXSC010000546.1 GCA_903921945.1 uncultured Planctomycetaceae bacterium | reverse complement strand
AGGCCAGTTCGACGGGGTGACTGGTCGGTGTCCTGCATCTAAGGCACTGGAAGTTTGGCGGCCAGCGAATCAACGGATGAGGGATGGCATTTTACCGTTTGTTCCGCTGAAGCGAATTTGGATCGCTAGAAAATGGACGCCCCATTAAACTGGCACGCCTGCCAAAGCTGAAAACATGAACCAATGTTCAGATGCAAGGCAAGACTGCGACAAGTCCTGAGCGCTCAGCACGGCTCAAACCCATCGAGATTTGGTTCGGATGGCTGCGACGCAAAGACATGCGACTTGGGTCCTTCGTAGCGCTATCACATCTGGGCATCAAGATCACCCAATTCACCATGCCCATGATACCATCTTTGGCACACCCTATAAAATGAGCTAAACCGAACAGTGGCCTTTTAAATAGTAAAACTGATACGGAAACAGGATGATTCCGCAAGCGCTTGGCGCCGGCGGCACTAACTGTGGCGTACTAACCACACATCCGTGGGCAGGGTTTCCGCCAGCCAGTGGTTAAAACCACCGTCCACCAACCATTGTCCCAGCCGGTTGGCACGAGCCGCTTCGGCAGCCGTGCGTCGCCGCGGCTGGACTTCGCGCTCCAACGCATCCAGCAACACTTCGGCCGCCAACCGCTCGATCTCCACTGTGCTCCTCGCGTGAAACTGCCGCACCACAGCAGCGATCGCCAACCGCTGAATGCGTTGTGACAGATCGACCGCCTCGCTCTGTCGTTCGAGCATCGCTCCGCCATGACTTTCGGCCATCGCAGTAACCTCGTTGGCCGCCAACTGGAACTCTCCCGCGATCCAGTCACCACTCGGAACAGAACGCGCCGCGCCTTTCGACGCGCCCTTCGACGCGCCATTCGACGCGTCTCGCAAATCGCTATGTCCAGCGTCTCGCAAATCGATCTTCCCGGCGATCCGCGAACCGTCATTCCCAGCGTCTCGCAAATCGACCTTCATGGCGTGGTTTCCCATCGCCTTGCCGCGCGGCGGTTTCAAAAGCCCGCGGAACAACGCGAGGCTCAAGATCTCCCCTTCTCCCTCGTAGACACATGGCGTGAGATAGTCATACAGATTGTCGCCCCACCAATGTCCCTTCAGGAATGAGCGGCCGCCGTGGGTCTTCATCATCAGTTCGATCGCGGCCTCTTTCAGCGCTTCGCTGCCAAAAATCTTCGCTGTCGCGCATTCCAGTTCCGCCCGCAGACCGGAATCCAACAAACCGGCCGCCCATTCGACCAGCGCATCGCAGCCGACGATCAACGCCGCCAGTCGCGCCAGCCGGCGTCGTACGAGTTCGCGTTCCGCCAACGCCGCTCCGTAAGTTTTCCGATGGCGAATCCACGGAACCAGGGTGCCGAGCATCGTGCGCAATTGCCCGGCCGCTACCGCGCACACCGCGACTCGCCCGCGGTTCAGCCCGTGGTAGGCGATTGTCAAGCCATCGCCTCGGCCGGTCGGAACCAGCCTGTTGTCCACCGGCACCATCCAATCATCGAATCGTACGCCTCGATTGATCGTCCTCCGCAAAGCGTGCAGGCCATAGTCCACCCATTGAACAGCGCTCGATTCACTGGAGGGCAATTCGCCAATCAGCACCGCCGCCCGGCCGTCGATGCGGCAGACCAGCACAATCAACCGGCCTGGCCCCAAGTTGGAAATGAACAGCTTCTCGCCACGCACTCGATACTGGCCGCCCTCGAGGGTCGCGCTCGTGGCGATCGCGGTCAGATCCGACCCTGCCCCGGGTTCGGTGAGCGCGAAGGCCGTGTGCAACTCGCCCCGCGCTAGCCGCGGCAGCCAGCGTTGTTTTTGTTCGGTGGAACCGAAGGCGCCAACCGCTCCCGCCGCGCCGATGCAACCATGAACCGACGCCAAACCGGCGACGGTTGGGCTGAGCGTTGCCATGGTCGATAAAAATGGCAAGAAATGCCCCAACTGGGCGCCGCTTCCGCCGTAAGCCGGATCGACCCGTAAACCCCAATAGCCGACCGCGGCAAGGTCGTTCAGCACCTCGACCGCTAACTTGCCTTGGGCGTCATACAGCGTGCCACGATCGCGATGCGCGCGAACCGATGCCAGCGACTCGGCGAAGATTCGCTCAACCAGCGGTCCGGCAGCGGCCGGCCGCCGCGCGGTGAAGAGCGGCTCGATCTCGCCTTGCTCCCAAAGTGCCCGCCACATCGGTCCCGCTGTGATCTCGCCGACGGTTTGCGTTGTTGGAGACGCTTCGGGCATCGTCACGGCTGCCTCCGCCACCGGTTGAAACGAGTCATTCATGGGAGTTGCCGCTCCGAATCGCCCGCCCAAGCTTCCGCATCCGCGACCGCCAGCAATAGCGGGCTGTCCCGGCGCGGCACAGAACGCAAGGCGGCGTACAGACCCCGAATCGCGTGACGATAGTGAAGCTCGATTACCGGCCGACACAACGTCATCTTCGGAGTGCATTCGCCGGACTCGACGCTGAACGGACGCTCGACGACCAACAGGCCGCGAATACGCTCATGCGCCGCCCAATCCCGTTGACGTTCGCCGACCCACTTCGCGACCTCCGTTGCCGCAAAAGTTGCCGAAAAAGTTGCCAACTCTTGTGTCCCGCGCGGTGCCACGCCGGCTGCCATGCCGGCTGCCATCGGGGCCGCCGTCCGCATGGCCGATGAAGCCGATGTTTCGTTCGGGTTTGCCGCGGATGCGTCACCCGCGGTCGTCGAGTTTTGATGGGCGGGAACTTCGCCAAACGGGCGAAGAAACACCAACGCAACGAGGCAGTCGCGGCCATCGCCGATGATCGCGGCCTGGACAACGCGGGGATCCTCAAGCAGTCGCAGTTCGAGCGCCGCCGGCGCAACCTTCTTTCCTGTCGCCAACGCGAAGCATTCTTTCTTGCGGCCCACTACTTGGAGTAATCCCGTGTCGGTCCAGGCGCCAAGATCGCCCGTGTGCAACCAACCATCGCCAACGGTGGCCGCCGTCGCCGCCTCATCGCGATGATAGCCACGCATCACATGCGGGCCGCGGGTCAGAATCTCGCCATCGTCGGCCAGCCTGACAACGACACCCGGCAATGGCCGGCCGACCGCCCCGCGTTCACAGTCACGCGCAGTGGATGCGGCGACAACAGGCGACGCCTCGGTTAGGCCATAACCGGGCAAGAGCGGCACCCCTTGATCGTGGAAAAAATCGTAGAGCGGTTCCGGCGTCGCGGCCCCGCCGCTAACACACAGTTCGACGCGGCCGCCCAAGGCGGCCCGCAAAGCCCCAGGACGCCGATCGGCGCCCGCCGCCTGCAATTGACGCCATACGCGATCGAAGAAGAGCGGCACGCCATTCAGGAAGGTCGGACCAATCGCGCGCAGATCCTCGCCCAGAGCATCGGGCCGAGTCCCCACCGCCATCTCAGTGCCATTCGCGACCCACACATAAAGATCGCAAACCCTGGCATAAACGTGGCTGAAAGGCAATAAACAGAAACGTCGCTCCGTCTCACGCTCGACGAACGCCTGCAAAATACTATTTGTGTTCGCGCGTAGATTACGATGGCTTAGCACAACGCCTTTCGGCTCTCCCAGCGTCCCCGAAGTGTAGATGATTGTCGCCGGCTCGTGCGGATCCAGGGCCCTTTGAGTCCGAAGAATCGCCGCCTCGCCTGTCGCCGCCTCGCCTGTCGCCGCCTCGCCTGTCGCAGCCTCGCCTGTCGCAGCCTCGACTATCGCCGCAATGCCAGCTTCGCTCGTGCTTACTTTGCTCGTGCCAGCGTTGCTCGTGCCAGCTTTGCTTGT
>CAIXSC010000545.1 GCA_903921945.1 uncultured Planctomycetaceae bacterium | reverse complement strand
CGCCGAGCGACATGCGGCACGTCGTCGCCAAACTCGAATCGGCCGGATGTGCCAACATCCTGTTGTGCGAACGCGGCACATTTTTCGGCTACGGTCGCCTCGTGAACGATTTCCGCGCCCTGCCTCTCATGCGGGAACTCGGCCCGCCCGTCGTCTACGACGCGACGCACAGCGTCCAGGAACCCGGCGGACTCGGAGGTGCCACGGGCGGGAACCGCGCGATGGTCGCGCCGCTCGCCCGCGCCGCCGTCGCGGTCGGTGTCGATGGTCTCTTCTTCGAGACCCATCCCGATCCCGATAGCTCGCCCAGCGATGGCCCCAACATGATCCCCCTCGACCAGTTCCCCGCCCTGCTCGACCAGTTGCTCGCTATTCGCGCCGTCACGGAATCCTACTGAAATTGATCCTGAAGTAGATCGCGAGCCGGCGGCGCCCGACGGCAAGGAATCCCCCATGAACGCTTTCAGGTTGGCGATCACGTCCTCGCTGCTGGCCGTCGTGCTCGCGGGACTCGCGGCGACCGGTTGCCAACCAAAACGGCGGACCCGTTCCGCCGAATCCGGGGCGACGGCCGCCGGCAGCCGCGAGGAACTTGATCAAGCGGTGGACCTCATGTCGCAACTTGGCGAGATTCCGCTCGAAAAAGCCGAAACCGACCTCGCCTACCTGCTCAATCGCTGGATTCGCGGCGCGGATGAGTTGCCCGAATGGAAACGCGACTCGCTGGCCGATCGATTGCCGAAAGTCGTCCGCGACGCCTACGACTTGAACCGGCTGGAACGCGGGGCGTTCGACCTGCATGACAGCCGCGTGCTCCTGGAAGCCCAGTGGTGCCGCGACATTTCCGAATGGGCGGGAAAACAGCCGGCGCCGGCCGCTTTCACCACGTGGCTGGCCACCCGCCAACCGGCGCTGTCCAGGGATGACGCCGAGCAGCTGCGGATTGCCGAACGGCTGTTCGATTGGACGATCCGCAACATTCAACTCGATCCACTGGCTCCTTACGTCGCCGAGGCATCCGGGGTGGTGGCGGGCGGCGCGACGGACTCCAATCTGCCGCCGTATCTACGTGGCCTGCCCGGTCCCGGCTACCAGCGAGAAACGTGGCAAACCCTGCTCGCTGGACATGGCGACGCTTGGGAACGCGGGCGGGTGTTCGCGGCGTTGGCACGGCAGCAGGGGTTGGAAACGGTGGTGCTCGCGATTTCCGACCTCAATGTGTCTCCGCGACCCACGTTTTGGACGGTCGCCCTCGTGGTGGCCGGGGAAATGTTCCTGTTCGACCCAGGGCTGGGACTGCCGTTGCCTCCCGTGGACGCCCAAGGGACGCTGAAGTCGGGGATCGCCACCTTCGCCGATCTGCGAGCCCACCCCGAATGGCTCGAAGCCTACGACGTGCCCGGCGACATCCAGTACGGCGTGCGGCCGACCGATCTGAAAAACGTCGTCGCCTTGATCGACCTGCCGCCAGCGTGGCTTTCGCGGCGGATGGAGCAGTTTGAAAAGCAGTTGGTCGGGGATAAACGGATGCGGGTCGCTTCGCAGCCAACCCGGCTCGCCGATCGCGTTCGGCAAACTCCCGGTGTCAACCGTGTCGAATTGTGGACCGTTCCCTGGGAGGCGGAACTGTTCGCCGCGACGTTGGCCGAGTTGGCCAAGGGCGATCCGCCGCCGCCCATCCGCGCGCGGCTAGCGGAAGACGCGTTGTTCCTCGGCCGCTCGCCACTGTCGCTCGGCCGCAGCCAGCATTTCCATGGCCGCTTCGCCAACGACGACGATCGAAAAGGGGCGAAGGGCCATTATCTGGACACGCGAATTCCCGACGATGTGCTCGACCGACTGGGAACTGACGAAACGGCCCAGCGCGCGATGGGGCTCGTCCGCGACCGCTTCGAGAGCGACAACGCTTGGCTCAACCGGCTCCGAATCACCCAAATTGTGTCCAAAACGGCCAAGGCGCATGCCAGTTATTGGTTGGGACTCGTACATTTCGAGACGGGCCAATACGAAGTGGCGGCCGAGTGGTTCCGCAACCGCACCCTCGAACTCGCCGGCGAAAACCCATGGAAGGCCGGTGCGCGGTACAACCTGGGCCGCTGCCTGGAACTGCAGGGCCAATCCGTCGCCGCCCGCGCACTCTACCTGGAAGACAAGTCGCCTCAACGACACGGCAACCTGCTGCGGGCCCGGCTGCTGCTTGACACCGCGAGCTCCACCGAACGCTAAACGGTTTCGCCCAACGACCGATTGCTCGACACGGCGGCAAACAGCCGTAGGATGGGGGCAGAGTTCGTTCGCGGACGGACTCTCGCGAGCGGAATTGGCGATGGTCGCGCCGCCGCGCTTTTCTTTTCGCCGTGTCCGCGGCACTGACGCGGACTGACGGTCTTTTCGGAGGTGCCTCATGCGCGCACGTGGTTGGAATTGGCGAACCGCAATGCTCGGAGCCGGACTGTTGGCATGCCTGGCTAGCCCGCTGTGGGCGGATCATGGCGGTGGCGGCCGGGGTGGCGGCGGCCGGGGTGGCGGCAGCCGCATGGCGGGAGGAATGGCGGGTGGCACAGCGGGCGGAATGTGCCAAGCAGGCAGCGGCGGAATGGGAATGAGCGGTGGCGGGGGAACCAGCGGGTCGGTGGACCCGCAGGCACTCGCTTACACCATGGCCCAGATGCAGATGCAGGCCCAAAGAGTTCAGGCGTATCAGCAGCAGATCCGCCAAGCCCAGTTAGCCGAGTATCAGCGACAAGAGGAACGCAAGCGGAAGCGAATCCAGGTTGTCCAAGAGCAGCGGGCACGCAGCGAGGCGCAGCGGGAACGCTCGCGATCGATGCAGCGCGAATTCGCCGACGAGCAGCGTGCGAAGCTGGCCGCTGCCCAGGCCGAGGCCGGTGTGGGCTCGCCAAGTCGCTAGGTCCGCCTTCGGCCGCGAGGCAGAGGCGGAACCTCTGGTCGAGTGCTCGGGCGAGCGAATCGATGCCGACGAACGGGGTGGCGCGGTCCGAAAAGCGGGCCGCGCCGCCTCGCGTTGACGACGACTATCGTTGACTTCGCACACCCTGTCCGGCATAGTTGTGACGCGCTGGGCGGGCGCAGGTGCTAATTCCACTCGTCAACGAAGGTCGCTCGGATGGCAAATAAGGAACGTTGGGCCTCGCGCGTCGGCTTGGTGCTGGCCATGGCGGGCAACGCGGTGGGACTGGGGAACTTCCTGCGTTTTCCCGCTCAAGCCGCGAAATACGGTGGCGGCGCTTTTCTGATTCCGTATCTCGTCGCGCTGCTGGTGATGGGGTTGCCTCTCATCTGGGTCGAGTGGACCATGGGGCGCTACGGCGGTCGCCATGGCCATCATTCGACGCCAGGCATCTTCCAATGCATGGGCCGCAGTCGGATCTGGAAGTACATGGGCGTGTTCGGCCTGTGGACCAACCTGGTGATCGCCGCTTACTACCTGTACATCGAATCCTGGACGCTGTCGTACGCCGGCTACTCGCTGATCGGCGGCTTTGCGAACAGGGCTCCGAAGGATTTTTTCGCCAGCATGACCGGCGAGAGCCCAACGAGCGTCTACGCCTTCAGCCCGTGGGGCATTTTGGTTTTTTTCGCTTGCATGCTGCTGAATGTGGTCATCCTGTCCCGCGGGCTCGCGCGCGGCATTGAACTGGTATGCAAAATCGGCATGCCGCTGCTGATTTTGTTCGGCGCCATCCTGGCGATTCGCGGGTTGCTCATCACGCCGGCCGGAGCGGACGGTGGCGGATTGTTCGCCGACCCGCAGGCGGTCGCCAGCCCTTTCGAGGGCCTCAACTTCATGTGGCAACCGAAATTCGAGTCGCTCGCCGATCCCGCCGTATGGCTCGCAGCCGCCGGCCAAATCTTCTTCACCCTGTCGATCGGCATGGGCTCGATCCACTGCTATGCGTCTTACCTACGCGACCAGGATGACGTGGCGTTGACTGGCGCAACCGCCGCTTGGACCAACGAGTTCTGCGAAGTGATCCTGGGCGGTTCGATCCTGCTCCCGATCGCCGTGGCCTACCTGGGCCTCCCCGAAGTCACCAAGCTTACCGAGGGCGGCTCGGGATTCTCGCTCGGTTTCATGGTGTTTCCGACGCTCTTTCAAAAATGGGGCGTCATCGCCCCGGTGGCTGGATTCATGTGGTTCGGACTGCTCTTCTTCGCCGCCATCACCAGTTCGCTGGCGATGGGCCAGCCGATCATGGCGTTCCTGCAGAGCGAGTTTCGGATGAGCCGGTCCGCCAGTTCCTGGACCTTCGGACTGATGCTGCTTCCGTTAGCGGTTCCCGTCGCCTGCCTCACCCAGTCGACGTTTTTCGACGAGTTCGATCACTGGGCGGGCACCTTCGCGTTGGTTGTGTTCGCGATGATCGAAACGGTGCTGTTCGCCTGGGTGTTTGGTATGCAACGCGGTTGGAACGAACTCCGCCGAGGCGCGGAGATCAACGTTCCGAAGGTCTTTTACTTCGTGATCAAATTCGTGACCCCGACGTTTCTGATCCTGATTCTGATCGGTTCGTTTTTCCAACCCAAAGCGGGCTGGGATGGCTACGTGAAGGCGTTGTACACCGGCGAACAAGCGCCCGTTTGGGAATGGTCCGGGAGCAGCATCGTCGGCAAACTGCTGCACGCGGACCTCGCCGAACAGGAAGCCGAGCAAACGGCTGAACTGAAGAAACTCGAAGAGCGATTCGCCGCCGTGCTCGACAACAAACCGGATGCCAAGCCGCTGGACGAAAAGGACCAGGAACATGTGAAGGAACTAGGAGACAAGCTGGCAATGGTTCCCAAGATCCGTTTTTGGCGAAACGTTGACCGCTTTGTCCTCGTGATGCTGTTCCTCGGCTTCTCCATGCTCGTCGCAATCGCCTGGAGCAAACGCGCCGCCGCCGGCATCCCCGACCTCCGACCCGATTTGGAATGACAGCGAGCGGCGAGCAGCGAGCAGCGGGCAGCGGCGGGGACTTCGCGCTGCCAACCGCTGCGACGATTAAGTTACTGTTTTGTCGATTGCCGATTGCGAGTTGAAGGTTTATCGGTTGCGAGTTGCGAATTGCAGGTTACAGGTTGCAGGTTGCGAGTTAGTGGCAGTTGGCGACGCATCGTCCAGCAATCTTTCGCTAGTCACTCATTTTAAGCCCCTATCGAGCGTTACCATGACGTTGTCAGCGATCGTTTGTTTGGTGGTGGTCTGGTCGATCATCGCAGGCGCGACGTTTTACTGTTTTGGCAAGTTGCTAACGTCTCCCCGCCGTTTTGACGCATCCAGCGATTGATCGGACTTCCCGTCCGTCGCCGCCGCTGGGGTCGGCTCGCTTGCATAGGCCAAGCCGCTGGACTCGGTGGCTCGGCGCGGCGGCAGTTCGGCTACGTGGTGGCGAATATGACATGCTCGCGACGGACAAGATGTCCGTCGTACAAAGAGGCGGTTCGCCACGATCG
>CAIXSC010000544.1 GCA_903921945.1 uncultured Planctomycetaceae bacterium | reverse complement strand
TCGCCGCCTCGCCTGTCGCAGCCTCGCCTGTCGCAGCCTCGACTATCGCCGCAATGCCAGCTTCGCTCGTGCTTACTTTGCTCGTGCCAGCGTTGCTCGTGCCAGCTTTGCTTGTGTCAATCTCGCTCGTATCGGTGTCGCCAGCGGCGCGAACGATTGACTTATGGCTGAGGGTCTGAGCAACCACGAGTTGCCCGGCCAGGCCAGCTTGCCGCTCGCCGAGGATCACCGTGTTGGCCTCGCAATGGAGCAACTGCCGATTCAAATGGTCTATCGGGAGCGCGGTGTGCATCGGCACGTGAATCGCCCCGATCCCCAATAGCGCCAAATCGGTCACTATCCAGGCGTAGCAGTTGTCGGCGATCTGCGCGATCGGAGTCGCCCGCCGAACACCAAACTCGGCGAGCCGCGCCGCGGTTCGGCAGACATCGGCGGCGATTGTTCGCCAATCGCGTACTCGCCAGTCCCCATTCTCCCATGTCCATAGCGCGGGCCGAGTGCCCGCAGCCTCGCGTCCCCGGCTAAGCAAGCTCAGTAGGAACGGTTCTGTATTCGCCAGCCAATCGCGCATCGCCTGTCCATTGCCTCCTCGTTCGACCTGACCGGCCGAACCGATGAGTGTTCACTCGCTGGCGGCGGGCAGAAATCTGACTTCGGTAGCCGCGACATTCCGCAGTTCGTCGGTGCGGCATGTCGTTTCCACCGTCAGCGTCACACCTTCCGCGAAGTTGATCGTCGGAATGTCGTAACCCTCGCCCTGATGATAGAGGAAGAAAGGCGAGACGAGCAGCGTGCGGGACGGGTGATTCGAGTCCGGTGTGAACGATTGGCTCGCATGCCACGGACCGAGTGGGAACCGCCACTCGAGGATGGCGGCCTGTCCAGCACTCCGCAGCGTGAGCGCGAGCACGGCGGGACCATGATTGGGGATCAGCGGCGCGTCCACATCGAACCAGCGCCAATCGGATTCACCACGAAGTGCGACCAGCGTTCGCGGTCCGGCCGACTTGACGGCAAACGATACGGCCAAACTGCGGCGATCGCCGGTGGGCACCGGGATACGCAACCGTTCCATCGAGCGAACTTCGCCGAAATCGGCCATCCGCAAGCGCAAGCCGCTTGACGGGGCAAGGTTCGTGAATCGCTTCCGGAACAACTCGCCCCGCGAGGCTTGGAACTCGGGTTGGATCGTCTCGCTGTCCGCCGACACCTCGCCGTTGCGAGTCGCGATCGACGTCAAGATGCGCCGCAATTGGTCCTCGGCGAACGCATATCGATCCGGGGCAATACGGATTTCGATGTCGTAGGCGACGCGCGCGATGTCGCCGTCCACGGCCACCACTCGCGGTTCGCCCGCAAGCCGGGCGTCGAACAATTGGGCCGGAGCCAAGTTGAGTATCTTGCGTGCCAGCAGGAGGCCGTCGCGCCATTGGTCGCCTTTCGTCACCGCCTGCGCGTACAGATTGCCGGACTTCACCTGCCGGCTGGCGACTCGGCCAGTCGCCAGTTGCACATCGCCACGCCGAACCCACGCGACAATCCGCCGTCTCACCAGTCCCTGGGACGCGGATTGACCCAGTTCCTCGTAGTGGGAGACGTAACCTTCGCTGAATGTAAGCACGCGTTCCCGCAGCGATTGGTCCGCCTCGACCCGGGTTTCCGCGTCAATGATCGCTCCCAGCACCATTCGAACCGCGTTGCGGAATGCGTCTCGCAGTGCTTCCTCAGGCGTTAGCCCCACTCCTTCCACCTCGATCCGCTCCGAGTCCTTCACGTCCCATCGCAGTAACTCCTGTCCCACCTGCGTGACCGCTCCCTGGGCGATGCTCCGATTCTGATGAACGGCCACAAGTTCCACCGAACCGGCGGTCCGCGAAGCATCCGTTGAATGCCGGATGAGCAACCGCTGACCGATGGTGAGCCCCCGATCGCTGCCGCCAGCCACTTCGCACAGAGCCGGATTGGTGCGGCTGACCGCCGTCACCAGCAGCGAATCCGGCGACTGTGCCTTGAGTTCGGCCGCGGCGACGTCCGGCGTCGCCGCCTGTCGCACCGCCGCCGCGGCGGATCGGGGTTCCGTGGAACGGTAGGTTGTCCGCGCTGAACGCTCGAGGGGCGCCACGGCGGGTGCCGAAAGCCGAACTCGCGTCCGAGGTTCGCCGGAGTATCCACCAACAGACTGAGCTCCGAGTCGCGTCGAATATCCAGAAGTGTTCGACAGTCGCCGCCCCGCTGGTTGAACCGGAGCTGAAGCTGGAGGCTGGCGCGACGCACCGCTCGAACGGCTCGCGGTCGATGGGGGGCGATCGCGGTCGGTTCTGGATGGCTGTGTTTCGCGCTGTTCAAGCCGTGGCCGAGAACTCTGCGGCGCTTCTCGTGGAGGCCCCGCAGACGACGCCCACTGGTTCATCGCGGGCATTCCCAGCAGCAGCAGGGAGAATGCCAGCCGAACCAGCAGTTGCAGCGGCCGGCGCCATAGTTGCCAAGCCGTACTCATGGCCGCACAGCGGAAGACACAACCCAGCCGAGCGAGAGAATGACCGCCGCCAGCACGATCGCCATCGCCAGATTCCCTTGGCGAATCAACGCCCATTCGTCCAGGTCCGGCGTCAACTTCGCAAAAAGCCGAAGCGTGATGATGATGCCGACGCCCATGGACAACGAACCGACAATCGCCCAACCGAAGGTCACCAGATAGGCGATACAGATTTCTTCAAATTGGTCCATGATGGCTCGTAGTTCTTTTGATGGCCGGAGCTTCGGGACTAGCGCCAGACGGATTGGTTGCTTGTGCATCGCGATTCGTATATCGTCACCTCTGGTTGACGGGACGGCAAGCCACGGTCTGAGTAAAACATGCAATGTTCGTGACACTTCTTCGCTCGGCGTCGACCTCTCGTAGTCCTTGTCGGAGTTGTTTGCCACGTCCTCGCGCGTCGACGTCGATGAACGCGGCCGCCACGACGACGTTCAACTCCGTGAATTGGCTGTACGCCGCGTTGGCCTACTCCGCCATCACGTGCGGCACTCTCGTCGCGCCGCGCGTCTCGAACGGCGTTTTGGCCGACGAAAATCCCGCTGCTGAGGCGGCCGGTCAACTCGTCGCCGCAGGTGAACTGCCGCAGGAAATCCGCGTTGCGATGTCCGCCGCACTCGCGTCTTCGAGCAATCCGGCCCCGGGCAAAACTCGCGGCACTCCACCACGACAGTGGTCGGGCGCTGTGATGGTCGGAAAGCAACCGCCGGCCGCCGTCGGTCGGGGCGGTGGAGCCGAAGGGGCCGGCGAGTGGCTCTTCGGAATCGCGGCACGGCCATTGCCGGACGGGGAACTCCGCAATCGCGCGACCCCGGTCCTTCTGAGCACGGCACAGGCCATCGCGGTTCACGAAATGCTGATGGCCAAAGCGGTCGTTGACGCGTATGCCGCGAAGGGACTCACCGAATTGGCCGCTTTGCGGCAAGCGCTGCTGATGGCTGCGGGTGAGATCCGTGTCACGGGACGGGTTCGCGGCACGCTGCATCTGGCCGAGCCGCGAGGCGGATTCGCCGTCAGTTACGTTGCGGGTCGCCGCGACGCACTGACCGCCCATTTGCTGGATCCGCCCACTTTGGCCGTGGTCCGTTTCGCTTACCGCGATGTGCTGACCGATCGGGCCAACGAGTCGACTCGACGAAAGGCGTGGCGCGACGCGCTCGCCACGGTCGATCATCTGGACAAATTGGAACTAGCGACGGGACAACTGCTGCTGGACGCCGCGCGCTGTCACGAAGGGTTGGATGCGGCGGATGACGCCCTGGCCGCCTTAAAGCGTGCAAGGCGGATTGACGATGCGCGAGCGAGTGTCGATTTTTTGACGGAATTGGGCGACGTCGCGCTGCGTTTACGCGGCGACGAAGCGCAGGCCGTCGCCGCGGAGGCCTTCACCGAGGCCCTACGGCGGTTTCGCAATCGGTGAATCCATTCAGGAGAAAATGGCGTGAATAGACGATTCCTCGCGCTCGGCAGCGCGGTTTGCTCGTTGGTGATGATGGTCGGAATCGAGGCCCAGGCGCAGAAGAAAGCCCCGTCCGCGCTCGACTTCGTCCCCGTTGTTCTCGGCGGGGAAGACGAAGTTCAAGACTCCGCGAGCGTGAAAATCGACGAAAAGGAAAATGTCGTCGAGGCGGCGACAGTGCAAGACGCGATCAACGCGGCCGTCGATGCCAACGAGGCGGAGATCAAGCAGAATGAAACGGCCGTGGCGAAGGCGGCCGAGAAAAACGAAGTCCCCGCGGTGGGCGCCCACAAGATCGAAGTCAACGGCCAGATCGGCTTCGTCGCTACCGGCGCCGCCGCTTACACCGTCTCCGAAAACGTCATCCTGAGCCGCATCTCCCAGCGGCAAGCGTACGTCCGCGCATTTCAAATGGCGAAGAAGAATCTCGCCCGCGAACTGTATGGATTGAGCAACGAGGGGAAGGACGAGGTCCGCGAGCAAATCGCTTCGATCAATACCAGCCTCGACAACCTCAACAACCTCTCGTCGAGCACGCAGAGCACCATCAACCAATCGCTGGACGAAATGCTCCGCGGCTTCGTGATTTACGAAGTCCATGACGACACCGACAGCAGCATGATTTACGTCAGCGTCGTGAGCACCCCCAAGACCCGGGGACAATTGGCGCGAAAGGCTCCGCATCATGTCGAGTCGGCGACACTGGTCGCCGCCATCCAGCAAGTGATCGAGGAAATCCGACAAGGACTTGTGCCGCCGGTCGGCGGGCGGATTATTGAAGTGCCGCAAACCGGCGAGACCGCCTTTGTCGGCTTTGGCTCGTCCGTGGTCGGCCTCGACAAACTGCCGGCGCTCCAAGCCCGCCTAAATCTGGATGCCACTCGCAAAGCCGACGCCTACGCGATCGATGCGTTGTGCGGCCTGATCGTTGGCGATCAACTTTCCTGGCAACTGGGGATCCGCGAATCGCTCCGCGAGGAAGTGAAGCGTTTCGAGGACATCGTCGAAAAGGATCCGACGGCGGAGAAGCAGGAAGAGTTCAAGAAACTGGAGGAGGAACGCCAAGAGCATGTCGCTCGATCGCAGACGACGGAAGTTTTCCAAAGTGCTCGTAAAGGCAAGATCCCGCCGGGCGTCACGGTGAAAAACTGGATGGACGACGATAATGCGTGGGCCTTCGCCATCGCCGTCTACATTCCCAGCGCGACGAACGCCGCGGCCGCCGCCGGGAAAGAGATGCGAAATGCGAAAATCATCCAAGAGATCGACGACTCCGCCAAGCCAGTCGGCGATAAAGCGGGTGGCGGTCCGTCTCCGACTGGCAAGGCCAAACAACCGGCGGAGAAGCTCAAGAAGGGTGTTACGGGCAAAGCTGACAAGAAAGACTTGTAACCACGAAGATCGTTGGCGACTCGGTGGCAGGGAACTTCCTCCACCGAGGAATTCGGGCGCGCTCGATCGTCGACGGCAAGAAGGGCATCATGCGTATCTTCCGCTGCAAGTGATGCCTCACTCTCCGCGGCTCGCTCTGTGGCTCTGTGAGAACCCAAACTAAAAGAATCACTGCCAAGCACGAATCGCTCGCCCGCCGACGTTCACCGCCAACTCGTTTACCGCCGATCCGCAGGCGACGGCAGGGATGGCATGCAAATCGCTGCCGCAAGAGCCAATCGTGGCTTGAACAGGAATCGGCAGGAACCGGCGCCAGGC
>CAIXSC010000543.1 GCA_903921945.1 uncultured Planctomycetaceae bacterium | reverse complement strand
CGCGCCGCTGTTGTTGATAGTCACATAATCGCCCGCGATCAAACCGATCAGGGTTAGCGCGTTGCCGGAATTGGTGAGTTCGATGCCGGCGCCAGCGGTGAGCGCGAGGCGGGCACCCGAAATGGGATAATTAGACGCGTCAATCTCCGCACCCGATAGCAGATGCAGCGTCTTGCCGGCCGCCATCGTCAGGCCGTCGTCCAGCGTGAACTTGCCGGCCGTCTCCGAGCCGAGCCGCAACGTGCCATAGGTCAACCGCGATAGCTCGTTGGCGGACAGCTCCAGCGTATCGACCCGCTCGTTGAGTTGCGGACCGATCATCGTCGCGATGCCCGTGTTCGCTTCCAGCGCCACCGTCGCCGTGCCTGCGTACACGACGCCGTTAAGCGCCATCTTGTCCGCGCGGAATGTGACTCCGCCCGCGCCCCAGATCCCGGTGCCCGGCTGCGTGAGCAGCAACGAGTTGTCGCCTAGCAGGCGAATTGAAACGGTGCCCGACGAGTAGATGCCATAGGCGTCCGAGAATGGCTTGATCTCGATGTTTCCCTTACCCGCTTCGATGTCAATGACGCCCTGGCTGCCCGAGACTTGGACCTTGTGCCGATCCAGGCCCGCGATCATTTCCGTCGCATGGAAGCGGACAAGGTCGCTCGCCTTGACATCCACATCGAGGTTCACGTACCCATTCGCGTCGAAGTCGACTTGCTTCAGCGAGTTCGCCGACGTGTAGCCAAGGATTGCGCCCTCGACGCTGATGTCGCCGATCCGATCGCGGCCCAGCTCGTCGACGTAGCCGTGGGTATCGATGGTGACCGCTCCGTTGGCCTTGAGCGTCGAACCGTCGTTAATCGTGACGTTGCCCCCTGTCTCGTACGCGATCGTGCCGTTGTCCGACGAGACATTGAGGTTGTAAACGCCTTGCAGATGGCGTCCCGCCGCGAACCGGAACGAATCGCGGACCGTCAAGTTGACCAAGCCGACGAAATCGTAGAACGCGATCGCCTCCAGGCCACCGGCGTACGGCTGCGAGTAGCCGCTAAGCTGCGGATACGAGACAAGCAGATCGCTGTAGGTCGCTTCGATCCGCACCATGCCATCGGTGCGCATCTCGAGACCGTTGGGCAACAGCGTTTGGCCCGCCTTGATGTCCAGCGTGCCTGTCGCCGCGGATACGGACAACTGCGAGCCTTCGGTAATGAGCAACTGATCGACAGCTCGCAGTTCGACGAGGTCGCGGCTCACGATCACGACACTGATTTGCGCGTTGTGGTCGGCATTAATGTAGGTGCGGAGCAGCGAGTCGGCGGCCGACTGACCGCGGATATCGCCTGTCATCACGATGTCGCCGTCGACGCGCGTGCCATCGGCATTGAAGAAGCCGATCGCGCGGATCGACGCCTCGCCGTTGGCCCGGATGTTCGCGTCAAGGCTCACTTGGCCGCCCGCGACAATCTCGACCACGCTGTCCGAGGCCGTGGCGGTCCACGTCGTGCGCCCGAAGTCGGCTGACAGGTCTCCGTTTGCCCGCAGCGCGAACAGATCGCGAACCGGTCCCATCGAACCGCCGGTGAACCGCAGATTGCCGCTAGGGAACGACAAAAAGTTCGCGGTCAAACCGCTGATCGTGGCCGCATCGGCGGTCGGGTCGAGCACCGTTAGGCGACGTTCGAATTGGCTCAGCTTGCCGCGCGCGGTGGCGGATAGCAGCGTCGTATTGTCGGCCGCGTAGATCGTGCCCAGCATCGGGTCGGCGTTGGTTCCGTAGAACACACCGATTTGCCCCGTGGCGTCATCCTGCGCGAAGAAGGCATAGCGGCCGGTGGCCTCATCCTGCCAGCGGTAGTACGGCGTGCCCGCCCCGCGGCCGCGGAAGTAGAGCTGTCCATTGGGCGAGCGGAACCGCAGCATGCCAGTGGCTTCGTCCATCTGATCCTGCAGCACGCTGGCGGACGGCAGCAACTGGAGCGCCGCGATGCCGTCTTTCACGGCTTGCAACACGTTGTTCACCACGTGGTAGTACAACGCGCCGGCGGCGCGAGCGGCCGGCAGATGGCCGTCGCCGCGGTTCGAGTAATAGAGGCCGTTGTTGGCGTCCGAGCGGAACGAGTACAAGCCGGCGGCCGGCCCCGAGGCCACGCGATTGCCCCACGACTCGATCACCAGCTTCGGCAGGTCGGTGCCGCTCTTGCCGCGAATCACCGCCGACGACGTGATCTGTCCGCCGTGCGACACGATCTCGATGCGGTCGAGGCTTTCGAGCGTGCCTTTCACGTCCAGCGATCCACCAACGTCGAACACGATCGCGCGATTGACGCTGTAGTTGTAGCCAGCCGCCGGCGACGTCACCGTGCCAGCCGCTTTGTACCGGATTTCGTCCGGCGCGACGACCGCGCCATCAATTACGATGTCGATCGGCGATTCCACTGTCACAATCGACGACGACTCGATCGCGCTCGGCACACCGGCCGCGCTCTCAATCACCACGGTGTCGGTTAGCGACGACAGTTGCACCACGCCATCCGGTCCGCCCGCTGCCGCATGTTGCACCACCAACCCTTCGCGCGACACAAACTTCAACGAGCCTTTCGGAGCGGCCGCGTGAATGATTCGCAGGCCTACGCTGGTTTCTCCCACGCCATCGAAATCTGTCAAATCGATCGAACCATCCGTTGAAACCACGGATTGGTACTGATTGACCGCCAGATTGATATTGCTGATGGCGCCGGGCGACTGCAGCGACAAACGATTCGCGATAATGTCCATGGCGTCATCCACGGGCACCTGCCGGATCGTTTTCCCCGAGGTGATAGAAACGTCGTTATAGGAGCTGAAACGAGCAGATGCCAATCGGCGACGGGCGACGATCGTGGCGGCTTCCGCCGGTGTGGCGGCGTAGTCACCGACGTCGATCTTGTCGACCAACACGTCGCCGACGGCCGTTAGGCCCACTTCGTGTTCGCCGGAGTTCGTATCGATCCGCACATCCAGCACGCGCAATTCATCCGCCGCGTTGACGTACAGCGAACCATCCGCCAGGAAAACCTTGGTCAGCGTCAGCGGCCGCAGAGCCGCGTCGTTGACGGTGAAATCGCCCGCTTGGTAGCTGTACAGTTCGATGTCGTTCATCGGCGTCCAGTTCACGCCGCCCAAGCCGGACTTCACCACCGTGACGTTGTTCGCCGCGAATTCGAGCGCGCCGATGCTGCCGCCCGCAGACAGCGTCACCTGGTCCGCGATCAAGTCGACCGACGGGTCGACCGGAGTCGTTTCGACAATCGAACCGCCAGCCGTCAATGACACGTCGACGCGGCGCCGGTAGGCTGGCGCGCCGAGCAGTCCCATCGCTTCCCACGTGATGTCCGCCAGCGCGTGGTCGGGGGTGACCGCATAGTCGCCCGCGTTGATCAAGCCGAACGTCAAATTGCCACCGGCAGTCAAGCTGACCGAATGATTACCCGTGTTCGAGCGGACGCGGACATCCTTGACGAGCATATCGCCACGAGTGCTGACGCTGAAGTCGCCGTCCAGGATGTACGCTTGATGCACGGTGAACAGGCGGCTATTGGGATGGTCGATCGCCACATTGCCCGGTGTTTCACTCACCAACCACAGGTCGTCCGAATCGATCGTGAAGCGGTCGCCCAGCTTGCCGAGCAGCTGCGTCTTGGCGGCATACACGACCGTGCCGGAAATCTGGCTAATGTTGCCCGTCTTCGTATCGGCGGTGAAGTTGCCGTTCGACACGACGGCGCCCAATACCAGGTCGCCATCGATCGTGTTTAGCTCCACCGTGCCTCGGCCGGGCCGAGTGACGATCGTCCGCGCTTCGATATCGCCCGTTCCATTGACGCTGACCGAGCCGCTGACCGTCTTGATGGAACTCAACACGGTGTCGCCAACAGTATCGAATTGCACGTTGCCCGTGCCGGAAACCTCGGCGGTCACCGTGCGGACATCCAGGTTGGCGGCAATGCCATCGCGAGCGGTTGCGGTGAGCGAATCGGCGGCGATCTGGCCGCCACTTTGCGAAATCTGGCCGCGGGGCGCCGTAAGCGAGAGTGGACCAGCCGTGAAGATGTTGGAGTCAAGCAAGAGCAGGCTGCCGCCCATGCTGCCAGCGCGGATGATGATTTCGCTGCCCTTCGTGGAGAGGTCGGTTTCGAGGTCGGTAATGACACTGCCAACTCCGGTCGGGCCGAGTCCCGCGCGGACATCGATCAAGTGGCCCGAATCGAGCTTCGCCTTCATTTCGACATCGCCATCGGACCACAGATAGATCTCGTGGCCGCCAAACGCGTCGCTGCGGACGTACAGCGTATTGCCGGCCCACAGCTTGATCGCGTCGGTCTTCGTCGCGGCGTTGTTGTCGTCCGCCTTGAGAATCGCGTCCTTTTGCAAATCGACATAGCGTTTGCCGCGCACTTCCAACGTCTGGCCCGCGCGGAGATCGGCTACGGCGGACAGTGTGCCTTCGGCAGCGCCCGTCGGAGCCGCGCCGCCCTTGAGCAGCACGTCGCGCTCGGCGTTGATAGTCACCGAGCTCGTAGCGTTGGTCGCCCGCGTGAGGCCGCTCAACGAGACGTCGCGGCCAGCCAGCAGCGTGACGCCATCGCCCGCGCGGAACGACTCGTTGGCGAACTCGGCGGAAGCGAAGCTGCCCAAGTTCTGCTCGATGCGTTCCGTGGTGAGCACCGTTTGGGTCTGGACGACCATTTCCGATCGCCACTGCTGGACTTCCACATCGGTTTCGATCGTGCGAGTGAGGGTGCGTGTGGCGTACGACGGCTGTGTGCCGTACACGTCCTCAGGCCGCGTAATCCACTGCCACGAATACTCCATGCGGCGATCGGTAATGTCGTGCCATTTGCCGATCCAGTGGTAATTGTGGTCTTTAAAGTCTTCGTAGCGTTTGAAGTACACATGATGACCGTAGATCGCGTATGTGTTGCGTGTCGCCTTTGTCAGCAGACTCAACGCGCCGCAGCTTAAATCATCACGGTCGAAGCTCGACACTTCCTGTAGTTTCGCATTAAACACCCAGCGATTGATGTGCTCGTTGAGATCCCAGCCCATGCTAACGAGTTTATCCGGGACGCTTTGTGCTGGCGGCGGGTCTGCGTCCGGCATAAAAGGTCCAGGACCAAAGCCGTTATCTTCGCCGATTCCAATAAACCCGCTGCACTTTTCATCCCTGCTGTAGTACGTAAACTGCACATAGTCCCTAAAACGCTCATTGGCGACCCATTGATGGGGCCGAGTATTCACGAGCTCCTTATCTTCCAGATACATCTGATCCTGGAGATAGCCGGCTTGGGCCATGACGAGTTGCGTCCGGGGATCATACCCCGTGACCCAAGTCCCGCTGGCATCGCTCTTCGCGGGATTCCGATCATCGGCCAGCACCCAATCGCATTGGCGGCCATGGGGCGAACCCGGATCGGCGGTGTTGTCGCAATTGAGATTTGGCTCAGGCAACATACTTTCGCGCCAAATCGGTTCGTAGGTGTGGCTGACCGACCGATCTTGGTTGTCGTCGCCAGGAATGACGCGGCCATCATAGATTTCGTATTGTCGCCGACCGGCGCGCACATCGCGAAGATTGCCATCGATGATCTCGGGCAATGGCGAAGGAATCGCCGTGACGTACCAGCGGCGTTCGGACCGATCCAGATCCTCCCAATCGGGCCGATTGTCCGGATAGTTTCCGGAGCGATCTTGATAGTAGAAGACGTCCGCGTGATCGCGATACTGACCGACAAACTCTGGCGTCAGTTCCTGGGAACCACGGGAGACGGCGCGGAGGAAGTCCAGTTGGGCTCCATCGGGCAGCCGGATGTACCGAAGGTCGAGTCCCGGGAAATTGAGCGTGATAATCTTATTGGCGTTGCCAGCCCATTCCGGAGTCCATGCCGAAGTCGTCGCATTGCCATTGATCACCTGATGGGTCTGGGCATTCGCGTAGCTGAAGTTGTACAGCGGCATGTAGCCCAAGTAGTCGAGCACTGCCGCCCGTTGGTCGTCGGTCAGCCCAGCAAAGGTCGTCCCCACAGGTGGCGGCGCGATCGCTTCGCCTTGTCCCATCGCCAAGTTCTCGCGAATCACCAAGCCGTTCGGCATACGGCGATAGGTCGTCCACGGCAGTGTCTCGTTTTCGTAGTCGATGTTCTGCACGAAGAACTCGCGCTGAATCGAGCCGTTAAAGAACCCATCCTGGGTGAGCTTCATGTCAAGCGTGTGATACTGCGTGCCAATCTTGATCTGTTGGACGCCGTTCTGCTCGGTCACCGTCGTGGTGACCTCCGTCAGTTGCTTGACCGTCGTGAAACCGTCTGGCACCTGCACCGGTCCCGTCAGCACCTCGTAGGTGTGAGGAACAGTCACAATCACCGGAGTCGTCACTGTATCCGTATTGGGACTGAGTACCACGTCGGCCGCCAGTCGCACGTCGGTCCCGGCGACCACGCGGATGTCCCCCTTTGCATCCAGAATGCCTGAACGGATCACTGAAACGGATCCGCCCGTCATCGAAGACGATTGCAGGGATGCGCCGAGCAAAGTCGCGATCGGCCAGCCGCGGTTCACGCCCGCGTTCACTCGGATATCGTCGCCCGATTGGATGATGCCGGTCAACTCGACAGTCGAAACCGCGTTGATCACGAACAACGAATCGCTGGCTCCATACCCGATATGCGCCACGTTGTTGGCCAGCAAATGGGCCGACTCGCGGGCAATTACCACCGCCTTGTCGGTGATGGTGAGATTGGCGGCGCGAATATCGAGCGATTTCATCACCTGGAAACGACCGCCGAGCCGGATATCGCCACGCGCTTCGATCGTCGCCGTTTGCAAATCGGACTCGACGCTTCCATTCACGGATCGAATCGCGCCGAACATGCCATCCAGCATCAATTGGTTCGGCACGAAGACCTTGAGGTTGCCAGCATCGAGCGTGCCGCCGCCCAACCGCACGGGCGCGCCGCCAAAGACCGGCGCAGCGCCGCTCGCCAACGCATTGCCATTGGCGTCCACAAAGTCGCCGTCCGCGTTCACAAGCCGGCCCTGCTCGTCAATCATTCGGCCTTGGCCATCAATAAGGTGACCGTTGGCATCCGTTCGCAGCAACAGCGGCGTGACTTCCAAGCCAACCGCCGTGCTGTACGAGCCCATGCTGGCAATGTCTAACAGATCCGCGGCGTCCACCAAACCATCCACAAGGACCTTGCCGGACGCTCGCATTTCGATGTCGGAGTCCGTCTGCCGGTTACCGACCGTGCCGAACACTTCAATAATGCCATCCGACAGCAGCGTTACCTTCGACGCCGCGCCGCCCAAGGCCCGAGCCTCCGGCGTCGGATCCCCCTGGATGTTGCTCAAACTGCCTACCGTGATCTGGCTGTCCACTCCCAGCGTTCTCGCCATCAAGGCGATATCACCCGTCGCATGAATCACTCCGCCGAACGACACGAGGGTTCCGCTGGAGTCGGGCGCGAGTCCACCGACGGTCACTTTGTCAGCCAAGAGCGAGATCTTTGCGCCGCTGTTGGTCCAGGTCGTCGCGCCGGAAGCGCCGATCGAACCGCCACCTACCAAAGTTCCAATAATCGTGATCTCGTTCCCCGCGGTCATCTCCATCGTGCTATTGGCGCCCGTCGTGTAGATCTGGGCGCCGGCGGCAACTTCGATAAAACCGCCAGCATTAACGTGTACGAACCGCGCAGCCCCTAAACGAGCGCCACGGTTTTCGTAACTACCGTCGTCTTTGGCCGTCACGAGTCCAAACCGAATGTTGCCAGGAGCCGCGATGTCCCAACCCGAATTGGCTCCGCTTTGCGTGGCCACCATGCCATCGAACACGATATCGTTCGGAGATATGACTTGGACGGAACCAGCGACATTGAGCGATCCGCCCAATCGCACCCCCGTGCCGGCGGGATCGGTCGCCTTGAACACCATCGTGTAGTCGCTCGCCGAACTGCTCGTCGCGGTCGAAACAATCCTGCCACGGAAGTCGATCGATTCCGCTTCAAGTTTGAAGAAGCCCGACGTGCGGAAACCGCCATTCGGCCCCATCGAAACCTTGCCATTGGTCGAGGTCAGATTCTGGTTCGAGAACTCGTAGTCGATTCCGAGCGAAATATCAATGAACACATCATTGACGCCGGTGATCGTCAAGGCGCCCTTGTTGAGCGAACGGACTTCGCCGCCAGCGATCAAGTTCACACTGGGATTGGTTCCTCCCGGCGAGGTCGCTTGCAAAACGATCTCGTCTCCCGCCTCGATCAACCCACCCGAATCCAGATTGGCGTAGTTGGTCACACGGATGTCACTGCCCGCGGATGGCGCTTGCAGCGCGCCGAGAATACGAGCATACCCGCCACTGCCAGTGGCGATAACATTGCCGGTGGTTGACTTCAATACACCCGAGGCCGCAACCAGGAAATCGGCCGTTCCAGCCGCGACGCTCGCATCTCGGTCCGTCGAAACCGTAATACTTCCCGACGCGGATACTCGTCCGTCAACCCGAACGCTCGCCTTGGGACTCGTGGAGGCCCCCAACGACACAGTCGCCCCCGTCCCGTCCGCCAAGACACTGTAACGTTCGCTACTGACGAGCGTCGTCGTGGAAGTCACCGCGAACCCAATGTCGGACGCGTTGACCGAACCGTCGCCCGCCAACGTAAACGCGTACTCGCCACCCAGGAGCACACGACCGCCACGGGAACTGGCCGTTAGATCGGGTGAGGCGGGATTCATTTGGTAGGTCGAACCGACGGTGCGGGTCGGCTCATTGGAAGTCGCAACACGGAAATTGGTCGTCAAAATGGCCGCTTGGATGTCGACGATTAGATCCACGATGCTCTTGTTTCCCGTCGTCGATGCCGATTGGACCAGAACATCGCCCGAGTAAGTCCAAGTCCCGCGATCCACCGTCAATCGCAGGGTGACATCTCGATTCAAGACCCCAGTGGCCGAGAGTAGCCAGTTTGTGGCGAGCAGTTCGTAGTCGTAGGCCGCGGCAAGAATATCGACACCGCTTGCCCCGCGCAAGTCAATCCCTCCACCACTGCCGTCGACCCGCAATTGGCTAGAGCCCTGCACAACCACCGAGCGTCCGGATAGCGCATCATCCGAGTCGACTGGGTCGGCCCCGCCGAGGATCGCGACCGACTTGCCAGCCCATACGTCCTGAGCCACTTGAGCTTGGTGTCCCGCTTCGATGCGAATGGTCGAATCACCCGCGTTGCGCACGATCGTGCGCCCCACATAGCCGCCATTGCTATCGAAGCGGCTCAATACGTCCCCACCCGCCACCACCAGACCAAGCACCATTGCGTCTTGGTCCGACACGATCTCGATTGTGCTACCCGCACGGTAGGTGCTGATTTCCGAAGCGGGATAGACGAGCACCCCTTGACCGGAATCGTGGCTGCCGCCCTCAATCAAGATCGCCTGGCTGGCCCGCAAATAGGCCCCCGCCTTGATCGGAAGCCCTTGCGCATCGACGGTGTCCACGCCGATGATCGCGCGTCCCGCCGCGACCACTTCAAGGCGCGATGGGCGATTAGACCACTCGTAGGTTTCGCTGGCCAGTTTTCCATTGCTGTTGAAAGTCTGCCGAATCGTCGCGCCAGCGGTGATATTGCCACCGAGTTCCAGGTCGCCGGCCGAAACGACGCGAATCAAACCTCCCACGCCACTTGCGCCGAGACCCGCGGAGTTCACGCCTGCGGCGGTGGTCATGATCAGTGGCCGACCATTATCGTCTACGCCGGGTACGCCGACCTCGATCAAGATATCACCGGCGGCCTGCAGCGCGCTCGCAATTACCAGTTGTTGACCGGCCGCAACGCGAATGGACGATCCATCTCCGGCCCAGGTCACGCCGTTCGCGTCAATGCTTCCACCCGGCACAATGGCGCCATGGATTTCCACGTCTTGTGCGCCGTGGATCACCACGCGTCCACCAGCCTGCGTCGTGTTCGTCCGCCCCGTCTTGCCAAAGTAAACGCTCGTCCCGCGGGCATCCGCACCGTCTACCGAAGTGCCGTCCAGCTTCACGCCACCATAAACTTCGACCGAGCTGGCAACCTTGATCTCTCCCTCAACATAAACAAACGTGTCGGATTGCAATCGCAAGGTCGCGCCCGCACCCGGCATGCTGATATTGCCATAAACAATGAGGTCGTCCCCCGTAGCGATATCGAGATTCCGGCCCGCGCCAAGAATCGCCATCGTGCCGGTGACTAGCACCGCATAGGTGGACTGGCCGGCCAAATACTGGCTGGAGTCGGCACTGGTGAGATCGTCGAAGAATGCGGTGTGGTCTTCGCTCGGCTCTCCCGCCTGGACGGTCGCCCCGCCGCTCGCGACCACCAAGCCGCCAATAAGCAGCTCACGGGGCGAAATCAACGAGACATTCGAGTTCTCAGCCAGCACGGAATAGGCCGGCGCGCTGCCGCTAAAATCCACCGCGACACCCGCACGAACGTTGCTGCCGGCGTGTAACGATAGCAGCGTACCCGCCGTGAGCGTTAACGTGACGTTCCCACTCAGCGCCGCGACGTCGGCGCCCGCCACCAGGTCGAGTTGTTCGCCAGCATTGATCGATGGCACCGCACCGGCGCCATCCGTCTGCACCCCGCCCCCAATCCGAATCGACTTGTTGGCGCTCAGATCCAACAGACCACCGGCCGCCAACACCCGCACAGTGCTGCCCGTGTCGGTCACAATGCCAAACACATCCGCGGTGTCGGTGACATCGACTTCGAGCGAGTTGGTGGCGACCAGCCAACCTCCGAGTTGCAGCGTGTCAACCAAATTGACAACCAGCGAAGCGGCCGTAAGCCCCGAGTCCACATTCGAGTTGTTGGGCGTATGAACATTCGCGCGAAGCACCTGAAGTTCGTTGCCGACAACCGTCAACGTGTCCTGCGGCGCGCGAGCATCGCCCTCGATCACGAACTGATCCGAAAGCAACGTCGTCGCATCCTTGAACGATGCGTCGATCGACCGTGGCGCGCCAGTCGCTTTCACGCGAGTCAGATTGAACAAGTCACCGACACGCATGATGTTGCCGGCCGCGTTGCTTCCAATAGTCACAAGAGAGAAGCCGTTGGCCAACGCAGCCACGTCCCGAGGAGACAAATCGAGCATTCGCGGAGCTTGGGCAGGATCGACCTCGCCACCGCCACCCGTTTCCGCCGAAGTGCCAAGCCGATAGGTCCAGGCCGTCGTCGCCGCTTGGAGTTGCAACTCCTGCGAGCCGCGAATCGAACCGACACCACCCAAAAAGTCCAATTCGTCCGCCGTAAGCCATACATCGCCGCCGTAGGAGCGAATTCCGCCGAGCACTCGCAATGTGTCCTCGTCGCCGGTCGCCTCATCCACAGCCGGCAGCGTTAGCGATACGAAACCGTTAAACGCGAGCGCGTACGGGTTGGCATTCGTATCCGAGAGTTGAGTCTTCCAATCGGCGGACGCCGAGGAAATCCAGTTCAACCCGGGAAAGATCGAGCCCAATTGATCATTGATGCGAATCAAATGGTCGATGCTCGATTTGTTCGTCAAGGTCAAATCGCCATCATTGACGACCTCCAGCGTGTTCGACGCCTGGGGCGAGGTCAACAAAGTCAATGTGTTCACGGACAAGCCCAGGCGATTCGACGGCGCGACTACTCGCTTCGCCTTGATCGTCGCCGTCGGCGTGGTGAACTGAGTCCCTGCCGGGAGCGTCAGCGTTCCGTCAGCCACCACGACCTGGATCGTTTCCGATGCGTCGAGGACATAAGGGATCGTGAACGACTGATTATCGCCAAAGATGCGGAAATCATAGGCGTCGGCATCGATCGTCGTGTTGATAACAAACGTGTCGCGAGTGTTCACCGCGAAGCTTCGCGCGATGACATCGACCGGAACATTCAGCGACAGCGCTGCCACCCCGACGCCAACAGAGCCCATCGCGATCGGCGTTGACGCGGTGCCACCGTGAATCGTCAAGTTCACCGCCGGATCGTAATAGTTGACCTGATCAAATCCGATGTGGTTGACGCGAAGATCGCGATTGATCACGAGATCTGGCACAACCGCCTGAATGGCATCCAGATTGTTCTCAATCGTCAACGTATCTAGGCCCCCCTCGCGATCCGTTACGTTGACAATGCGGCTCTCACCACCGCCGACCGTAAGCGAATCGTCGGCCTGTCCCAGATAAAGCTGGTCTGGAAGGTAAATCGTGTCCAACTGCTCGCGCACGGACGCGTACGGAACCTTGAAAGTGATCCATTCGGGGCTCAGTCGCTGAATCGTGAAATTGTCGCTGTACGCGTCAGCCGATCCTTCGATTCGAACAGTGCTCCCCGTTTCATATCCACCCACAAGGCGCGCGTAGACGGTCTCGATCCCGTCGTGGTACGCCGCGCTCGAGACAAACTTCGCCTTGCTTCCCCCGCAATCCTGGATGCAGATGCGGATATTCACGCCCGGCGGAGGCCCAGGGTAGAAATTGACCGCCTCGAAGTCGAATGTGTCCGCAGTCACCGAGTTAATCAGGAAACTACCTGTGTAGGTGCGTTGCCCAGGCGTTGTAAGGTAGACGCGCTGGCCTACCGTCAAACCATGCGCAGGCAAGAAACCGGTCACCGAGTCCAAAACGCCGGGCACGAGGAGCCCTTCCCGACCGTCTGGCAACACCGTCTTGCCGATAACCTTCCGCCGTTCTCCCGACGGCACGACGTTCAGATCGCCATCTACCCAGCGCGCGGCCAGCGATTCCGTGGAAAGCCCGAAGTCGTACACACGGTAATTGCCAGTGTGGATAATGGAATCAGAGCCGAACCCGTCACCGAAGTACATGGTGAGGTTGTCACTGTCGACTTCAATGATGTCGTCGCCAGGACCGGCGTTGATCGTCGCATCGCCAATGCCGTTGAGATAAATGTAATCCCGGCTTTCGCCACCTTCGAAGTAGACAGGCGCCGCGAGTAGCGGGTCGGTGTAGATCAGATCGTATCCGTCGTCTCCATAAGCGAAGATCCGCTGCACACCGCGATAGGTTTGTTTTCGGTCATTGAACTGGATCCGGACGATTTCTCCGCCATTTTCCATGTCGTAATCGATATGGTCAATGCGATACGCCTCATCCTCGATTTGCGTGCTGGAGCCCCGCAGGAACCCGCGCGGACCGACATTCAAGTAAAGGTCTCCGCCCGCGAACGCCGCAGGGGGGGTGCTTGTATCGCCTTCATTTCCCGCAAGGAAAATCGGCGGCGGAACCTGCAATCGGAATAGCGTGAAGGAGAGGCACTTACTCCAGAGAAGCACCTTGACGCAAGGCTCGATATAGGCCTCGCCCGTATCACCGTTGTAACCGAGATTGAGCGTCACTCCGCCGGTACTGATTCCGAAAATCGTAATGTCCGCGCCCAGTGAACCCGCGACGTGCATCCGGTAATCCTGGTTTCCGAACGGTTCAGCGCCGTTGTCATCGAGTCGCGCGACCCGCATCGACCCGGACACGCGACCGCCGAACGCCGGCGGAAAGCCGACCGTCACCGCGCCGGCCAGATACAGATCAAACTCGCCTTCGGTGCTGAAGAATCCGTGCGCTGAAACCCCGGTGCCCAGAATGTAGAAGTCCATTTCCACATCCATCAGGCCAACACCCTGACGATATTCAATCAATCCCTTGCCGTGCATGTCGACAAGCCCAAATAGCTTGATCGTGCCCTCGAATGACAAGCGATACGTATTCCGCGTCAATCCCTGGTCGTACTGATCGGAGCCAGGGGCCGTGCGCGTGTTCACTTGAAATCGGAAACTCGCCGACAGTTCAAAGATGTCCGAAGAGAACGGCACCGCGACATTGCACATGACATTGAAGACGATACCGCCATCCGGGGTCTTCGGAATGTCGATCACCTGCTCGCTGATTCCCAATTTAAGCGTGTCGAACGCGATAAACGAGCCCGCGAAAGTGAATCGCAATACGTTCGGAGTCGCAAGACTCTCCAT
>CAIXSC010000542.1 GCA_903921945.1 uncultured Planctomycetaceae bacterium | reverse complement strand
GCCATCAACCCCGACCACGGTGAGCCGGTCGCTGTCAGTGCCGGCGGTTCCGATGGAGGTGTTGCCGTTGATGCCGATGAGCACCGTCGTGCCGAGCGCCGCCGAATTCAGGTCGACCTGGATGTTGTCATCGCCCGCCTTGCCTTCCAGGGACAGCAAGGTGAGACCTGTGTAGAGAATCGCCGGCCCGTCATTGACCGAGACCGTCACCGCGTTCGCGCCTTGGCCGATCATCGTGATCGTGTCGGCGTCGTTCGTGCCGCAGACCATGACCGACAAATCGCCCGGAGTGCCCGTGTCGCCGACGGAAACCGCTTCGATGTGATCGAAGCTCACCCGCTCCGTGGTGTCCACCGTGAATCCGCCCTCGTCGCTCTCCGGACCAGGTAGGAAGACGATCGAATTGTTGGCCAGCACGGTCAGCGAGTCGCCGGCCATACCGATCGGGTCGCCACCATCGACGAACACCGGTACTGTGCCACTGACGACAGTCACCGCGTCGTTTCCTTGCAGGGCGTTGAAGGTCAACGCCTCCACCGAACCGTTGAGGAAGTTGACGGTGCCGCCGAGCAACCCGGTGTTGGCGATGCCGGCTGGCACGTTGACCGTCGCGATATCGCTGCCCGCGGTCGCGTTGACCACCAGGGTGTCGAGCCCGCCTGCCAGATTCACTGTCACCGTGTTGGACAGGACGCTGACGTAATTCACGACCGGCGCGACGCCGTTGTTTTGCAAGGTGCCGCCGTTGGATGTCGGTGTCACTACCAGCGAATCGTTGCCACTCGTCGCCGTGACCGCGAACGCCGCCACCGAACCGCCGTCGACGTTGATCGTCTCCAGCCCGCTGTACTGCAAGCTGCCGGTGTAGCCCAACAGGGTGCCCACTTCGAGGTTCAAGGCAACGGCCGTCAGCGACGGGGCCAGGGCGTTCAGCGTGTCGCCGGTGTCCGGTCCACCGCCTTCGACGTTCACTTGCAGGTATTCCGAACTGCCGAACACTTCAAAGGTGTCCTGGCCCTCCAGGCCTTTCATTGTCAACAACGCAGCGTCGGTGGGATCGACCAGGATCTGGTTGTTCAGCGTGACGAACCCAAGCCCGTCCAAAAGGAAAACGTCCCGAGCCGTGGTACCCTCGTAAATGAAGGTGTCGTTGGCTTCGGAGTCCAAAAGCACGAGGCTCGCGACATTTCCCAAGTTGCCGAACGTCATCGGCACTAGCGAATCGACCTGCACGCTGCCGCTGTCGATGGTGGAACCCGGGGTCAAAGTCGTGGTGCTGGCGCCAGCCGGTGTTTGAACCGTGAGGATGATGTTGCTGTCGTTACCGCCTAGCGCCACCGCTTCGACGCCGGTGAGCGAGACCGGAGACAGGCCCGAAACCGTGACGGTCGCGGCCGAAGAGCTGGTTGGCGCGAAGGTCGTGTTGGCCGTGATGTTGACCACGACCGCGTCCGAAGCGGTTGGATCGCCGCCGTCGACATTGACCGCCACGTTTTGGATCGGCGTGACCGAGATCCGATCGTCGCCGTCGCGGCCCTCGATCGTGACCGAGCCAAACACCGCATCGATGGGCGAATTGACCGTGATCTGC
>CAIXSC010000541.1 GCA_903921945.1 uncultured Planctomycetaceae bacterium | reverse complement strand
CGGTTGTGCGATCGAGGTTCACCGTAACCTTAGGCCGGGACTGCTCGAATCGAGCTGGGAACAATCCGTTGATCATAAACCGAGCCGCAGCCAGCTGGATCATGACGGACAAGATGTCCGTCGTACAAACGGGCGATCCGACTCGGGGCATGGACCACAGAACTCAGTTGGAGCAACCACGAAGGACACGAAGAGCACGAAGATGGAATTCGACCAGCTCTCAAATCGATAGGATCCAGCGGGTTAGCGGCTTGAAGCGAGCCAGTCCCCACGGCGACGGACAAGATGGTTGTCGCACGGGCGAAGGGCAGAAAAGAATGTGCCGAGTGCCTTCCCCTTTCTCCGTGCTGCTGTGGCTCCGTGAGATGATTTGTCCGGGCGCGATCCCCGTTGGAATCACGATCGCCCAAGCATCCGACCGCTGGCGCTCCGTCGGCTAATAAAAAACGACCTGGGGAGCTTCCCCAGGTCGTCACGTTTGTTCCTCGCCTCACGGGAGGCTGAATGCAGAGCAGGCTCCCGTGACCCAATCGCGAACTTCGAAACGGTGCTTACTTCGAGGCCGCCAACTGCTTCTTCTTTTCGGCGACGATTTCTTCCTGGATCGCGGCCGGGACTTTACGGTAGGTGGCCAACTCCATGGTGAACGTGCCTTGGCCCTGCGTCATGCTGCGCAGGTCGGTCGCGTAGCCGAACGTTTCGGCCAGCGGCACTTCAGCGGTGATCGCGGTCGTGCCGTCCTTCATGTCCGTGTTGGCGATCAGCCCGCGGCGGGAGATCAAATCGCCGACCACGGTGCCTTGGAAGTTTTCAGGCAGTTCGATTTCCAACTTCATGATTGGCTCGAGCAACACCGGCTTCGCTTCCGGGAACATGATCCGGAAGCAGTCGCGCGCGCACGTTTGGAACGCGCGGTCCGAGCTGTCGACATCGTGGTAAGAACCGTCCTCGACGACCACCTTGGTCTGCACCACGGGGTATTCGGCGACCGGTCCCTTGATGATCGACTCGCGGAGCCCCTTTTCGATCGACGGGATAAAATTCTTCGGGATCCGTCCGCCGACGATCTTTTCCTCGAAGATGAACTGTTCCGGGGTATCTTCCGGCATCGGCTCGATACGGCCAACGATGTGGGCGTACTGACCTGAACCGCCGGTCTGCTTCTTGTGCTTGTAGTTGAACTCGGCGATCTTCGTCGGCGCCTCGCGGTAGCTGACCTTCGGCGGACCGACTTCCAGTTCCACTTTGTATTCCCGGCGAATCCGTTCGACGTAGATTTCCAGGTGCAGTTCGCCCATGCCCGCGATCAGGATTTCCGCCGTTTCCTCGTCGTTGAACACGCGGAACGTGGGGTCCTCTTTGCGGAAGCGCTGAAGCGCCTTGGCGAGCTTATCCGAGTCAGCGCGGCTGGAGGGCGTAACGGAGACCTTGATCACCGGTTCGGGGACGAACATGCTTTCCAGCGTGCCGTACTTCTGTTCGCCGGCGTAGGTATCGCCGCTCGCCGCGTCGATGCCCATGATCGCGACGATATCGCCCGCCTCGGCCAAATCGATTTCCTCGCGTTTGTCCGCGTGCATCTTTACGATACGGCTGAAACGCTCGGTGCGAGTCGTACGCTGGTTGACGTACGTTTCGCCCTTCTTGATCGAGCCCTGGTAAATCCGCATGAACGTCAACTGGCCGAATGGATCGTCCATGATCTTGAACGCCATGCCAATGAACGGCTTCTTTGGATCCGGTTCCAGCTTGAACGTCTGCGTCGGATCGTCCCACTTCTTCGCTTGAATGTCGCGGTCGAGCGGCGAAGGCAGATAGCGGACAACGGCGTCGAGCAGCAGTTGGACACCCTTGTTCTTATAGGCCGAGCCCATGAACACGGGGGTCGCATCCCGATGGAGCACCGCTTGGCGGACCACGTCGTGGATCAGATCCTCGGAGATTTCCTCTTCGCCAAGCAGCTTTTCCATCAGCACATCGCTGTACATGGCGAGCTGTTCGAGCATGTGATGGCGGGCTTCGGCGACTTCGTCCTTCATCGCGGCGGGGATTTCTTCGAACCGCACGCGCTCGCCGTCGCGGCCGTCGAAGTACGCCGCCTTGAGCTTGACGAGGTCGATGATGCCTTCGAGCTTTTCGCCCACGCCGATTGGCAATTGCATCGGGATAGCGTCGGCGCCCAGCTTGTCGCGAAGTTCTTGGCAGACCCGCTTCGGATTGGCGCCGATCCGGTCCAGCTTGTTGATGAACGCCAACCGCGGCACGTGGTACCGCTTCATCTGGCGATCGACGGTCATCGATTGGGATTGCACTCCGCCGACCGCGCAGAGCACGAGGACCGCGCCGTCGAGCACGCGGAGGCTGCGTTCGACTTCCACGGTGAAGTCGACGTGGCCCGGAGTGTCGATCAGGTTGATGTTATAGTCGTTCCAGGTGACGCTGGTCGCGGCGCTGGTGATGGTGATGCCGCGTTCCTTTTCCAGTTCCATGAAGTCCATGGTGGCGCCGTCGCCGCCGCCCTTGACTTCTTCCATTTTGTGGATGCGGCCGGAGTAGAAGAGGATCCGCTCGCTCAGGGTCGTTTTGCCCGAGTCGATGTGCGCGGAAATACCAATATTACGAACCTTCGCTAGTTCCATGACTCGTCAAACCCCACCATGTCCGAACTACTCGTCGCAGGCGTACCCAGCCTCGACGGTGTCTCGTCTTGTGTCAAACCGAGCATCTTATCCAAAACGATGGCCCGGAAAAGGTCAAATCGCCAGCCCGCCGGCAAATTCATCCCGTCTTCTTCATTCATTCGCCCTGAATCGCGTCCCGGACCCGCGCGGCGAACGTCGCCCCGTCCCGCAGAAACGCCGGGTCGGACAGTTCCGCGCGACGGCGGTCGAATAGCCGATCCACTCGCTCGCGAGTGAACTCCAGGTGGGGAACCTCGACTCGCGGAGCCGCCTCCCGCGAAACATCGCCGTCCACGCCCCAGGTGGCGGCCAGCGGCGTTGGGTCGACGCCGTGGAACTGAGCCCAGCGAACGGCGAGCAACCGATGGGGAGCACGGTTTGGATCGCCTTCCGGCTTGCACGCCCAATCCTTGTAAAACGACGCCAAGTGCATCACCCACACCCGGTCGCAGTCCCGCAAGGTCAATCGCGAATTGCCCGCCAACGGATAACCGAGATAGGGGTTGTCATGCGTGGCGACCAAGCCCACCACGTGCCCAATTTCCGGCGGGGAAAAGCCCAGTTCCGCGAGGACGCGGGCCGCCATCGCCGCCCCTTCCTGCATGTGCGTGACACGCACCTCGGGGCGGTTCCAGACTTCCTTGTCAGGAATCGCCAT
>CAIXSC010000540.1 GCA_903921945.1 uncultured Planctomycetaceae bacterium | reverse complement strand
CCGACCGGCCGCTTGCTTGCCCGCCTGCCCGTGCATCCCCGCATCGGCCGGTTGCTGCTCGAAGGCCATCACGCCGGCTGCCTCGACCGTATCGCGCTCGCCGCCGCCCTGCTGTCGGAACGCGATCCATTCGGCCGCGGTCCTGGCGACGCGCATCGGGGCGGCGCCGGGCCCGTTGGACCGACGCGGACCTCCACCCGTTCCGACCTGCTCGAACGCGTGGAAGCGATCGAGGAACATCTCGACAGCGGCCGCGTCGACTTTCCGCTCGGCAGCCTCTCTCGAGGCGCCGTTCGCACGATCACCCAAGCGCGGGACCAACTGGCGCGACTCGTGCGTTCCGCGCTGCGACGCTCGCCGCAAGACGCCACTCCGTCGCGATCGGCGGCCGCGTCGGGGCTCGCGCCCGCCCGCGTTTCCGAACATTCCCCGGCTTCGGCATCGAGCGGTTCGGCATCGAGCGGTTCGCGCGAAGAGGCGTTTTTGCGCGCCGTGTTCGCCGCGTTTCCGGACCGGCTGGCGTGCCGCCGCGAACCGCACAGTCCGCGAGCGTTGATGACCGGCGGCCGCGGCGTGCGGCTCGACCCGGCGAGCGGTGTCCATCACGCCGAGCTATTCGTTTGTGTCGCCATGGATGCCGGGCAGGGCGAATCCCGCGTGCGGATCGCGTCGGCCGTGGAACGCGACTGGCTGCCGCGCGACGGCTTCACCACCACCATCGATGTGGAATTTGACGAAACGACGAACCGGCTGGCCGCTCGGCGCCGCGTTCGCTACGCCGACCTGACCTTGGACGAGTCGCCAGCATCCTTGCCGTCGGGGGAAGCCGCCGCGGTGGCGCTTGCCGCCGCCGCCGCGACGCGTCTTTCCCAGGTCCTGCCGCCCGCCGACAGCGATTCAGGCCGCTACCTCGCCCGCGTCCGCTGCCTTCGCGAGTGGATGCCCGAATTGGAACTGCCGCCGCTCGCGGATTCCGATCTCGTCCCGCTGCTCACCTGGGTTTGCCATGGATGCCGCTCGTTAGCCGAGATCCGCGACGCCGATTGGCAGTCGGCGATCGCCAGCCTGCTCACCCCTGCCCAGCAACAGGCGGTCCGCCGCGAGGCTCCCGAGCGAATCACGGTCCCGAGCGGCAGCCACATCGCGCTCGTGTATGAATCGGGGCGACCGCCCGTGCTGGCTGTCCGCATCCAGGAAGTGTTTGGACTGCGGGACACCCCGCGGATCGCGGGCGGCCGCGTCCGCGTCCTGATGCATCTGCTGGGCCCAAACTATCGCCCGCAACAAGTCACAGACGACTTGGCAAGTTTCTGGGGTTATGCCTATCTGGAAATCCGCAAGGAGCTGCGTCGCCGCTACCCGAAACATGCTTGGCCGGACGACCCCGCGACCGCGACCCCGGAAAGCCGACCCAAGCGGCGGTAACGCGGAGCCTTCCAAGCGGGCTGTGGACCCGGCAGCGGACCCGGCAGCGGCCCCGCGCGGACCCGGCAGCGGACCCGGCAGCGGACCCGCGCGGACCCGGCAGCCACGTCATGACCGGGCTGAGCGGCACAATCGGCGCGAGCGACGGCATGGCGGCTCGTCGAGTGGCGGAAATCGGGTGGCGAAAGACGTGCAACCGGCCCGATCGCAAACTACGATGACACGCGGTGAAATCCGTTCCCGCAAGTTCGCCGTTCCCGCGGTCGACTTTCGCGGGCTTGCTGAAAATCCCCGAACACTCGCAGCGACAGGTTCGAACGATGCGCGTTGCTCCCCCGCCCTCTAGCGTCGATGGCCGCTCCCGCGCCCTGGTCTCTCGTAACTCCGTCTCCGGCACCTTCCCCGCCGGCGACTCCCAATCCGGTTTCTGCCGGTCCAGCGTTTCAACAGCCAGCGCCTCAACAGCCAGCGACCCAACAGCCAGCGACCCAACAGCCAGCGACCCAACAGCCAGCGCCTCAACAGCCAGCGACTCAACAGCCGCTCAACTGCGGCCGGCGGTGTGCGAAATGACACGATCCTCGATGCGTTTTTCCATGCCATCTGGAATCCGATCTTCGACCTGTCCTTCGAACCGTCCTTCAAATCGTCCTTCGACGCGTTCTTCGTTTCGGGCCATTCTGCTGGCATCGGCGGCGACGCTGGCTCTCGGGGTGGCGTTTGTCGGCAGCGGGGTCGAGCGGGTGGCGGCGCAGTCGATGGGGTCGGGACTCATGCCGGCCAATGTGGCACGGCGGTATGGGCTCGAACGCGCCTGGTTTACGCAGGTCGAGGTGGGCCGGGGCCGGGGCCGCGTGAATGAGGCGGTGGTCCACGTCAGCAAGACTCGGCTACAGACAACGGTCGAAGTTTTCCAAGGGCCTTCGCGCTGGCAGTTCACGGAATTCGAACGCGACGCCTTCGGCGAAATCATCGGTCCTGAAGGCGCGAAGAGGAAAGCGAACGACTTCGCTGCTCGGTTGAAGAAGAACTCGCCCGAGGCCGGCGAGCCGAAGGTGCTCGTTCAAGTGGTGCCCGAAGTCACGCTGTACGTGACCACCAATCAAGGACTGATCCAGGCGATCGATGGCGAAACCGGTAAGACCCGCTGGCTCGTCCGAGTGGGCTCGGCCAACTTTCCCACAACCGGCGCGGTCGCCTCGGAGAATCACGTCGCGTTGTTGAACGGTTCGACGCTGTACGTCCTGCGGTCCACCGACGGCGAGATGATGTGGCAAAAGAAGATCGATGGAGTGCCGGGCGCGAGCGCGGCGATCAGCGACGAGTACGTGTTCGTGCCGACCGTCAATGGCGCGATCGAATCGTACACACTCGCCGATCCGAAAGCGGTGCCTTGGATCTACAAGTCGTTAGGACGAGCGATGGTGCAGCCGGCCCACGGCTTCGGCAGTCTGGCTTGGCCCACTGATTTCGGCCACCTTTACGTCGCGTCGGCGACAGCGCGGTCGATTCTCTATCGCTTGGAATCCCGAGAGACGATCGTCGCGACGCCGACCTTCGCGGCCGCCGATCGCTTGATCGCGCCGACTGTCGATGGCTATGTGTACTGCCTGCAACCGGCTCGCCAGACCAGCAACATTCTCTGGAAGTTCTCGTCGGGCGAAACGTTGTCGCAGTCGCCGTTGGTGCATGGCGAATTCGTCTACGTCCTGTCGGATGACCGCAATCTTTACTCGTTGTCCACTCGGGACGGACTGCCGCAGTGGAAGTCGCCGGGCGTCAACAAGGTCATGGCGATTAGCGGCGACAAGATGTACGCCGTTGGCGAAGTCGGCCGACTTGTGGTCCTTGATCTCAAAACCGGCAGCCGGATCGCCACGATTCCGCTCGATGAATTCGATCTGCCGATCACCAATTCCGTGACCGACCGCCTCTATTACGGCACGAAGCTCGGCACACTGCAGTGCCTGCGTGAAGTCGGCCATCGTTGGCCAGTGGTCTTTGAGCCGTCCGACGGCAAGAAGCCAAAGCCGAAGCCGTCCGCGAAACCGGCGGCCGGCGGAGCACCCGCAGCCGAACCCAAGCCGGGCGAAAATGACGACCCGTTCGGCGCTGGCGCCCCCGCCCCGCCGCCGAAACCGGCCGAACCGGCCGCTGGCGACGATCCGTTCGGAGCCGATCCGGCCCCGGCCGGCAAACCGGCTCCCAAGCCCAAGGACGACGCCGATCCGTTCGGTTAAGGCGATTTTTTCCGGGCTCGATTGGCTGGTTCGGCTGGTTCGGCTGGTTTTCGCGTGAATCCAAGCTGAAAACCGGGACGTTACTTGGCGTTCGGGATCGAACGGAACGACTCGCTAGCTCGACGACAGATACGCCCAGTTCGAATTCCCCAAAGACTCGCGGTTCCGTGAGTGGCTGGGGACAGACGAAAACGCCCCTCGGACCCGCCGCGTCGCATTCCCCAAAGAATGCGGTTCCGTGAGAGGCGAGACGGGCAGTCGTTGCGCCGTGATTATGGGTCGAGCCAACGGCGGGCTTCCGCGGCCAGAAAGAACGAGCCGGTCACGCAGATTAACCCGTCGGCGGGTGTGGCGGCCCGGGCCGCCTGCAAAGCGGCTGCCGTGTCCCGCGCGATTTCGATCACCGTTGGATTCGCCTTGGCGTTTGTGGAGGCGATAGGATCGGCCACTGAACGCGCCAACGCGGCAAGTTCTTCGACCGGCAAGACTCGCGGGTTGTTGTGGAACTGGGTCAGGATGACATGGGGGAAGGCGGCAAGCAGCCGCCGAAGGATTCCCGGAACATCTTTGTCGCGGTTAACCGCGAATACGGCGACTCGGGGACGGCCAGGATAGTCCTGGTTGAGCGTCTCGAGGAGCGCTTCGATCGACGCGACGTTGTGCGCGGCGTCCAGGATCACGATCGGACGGTCCGCGACCCGTTCGACGCGTGCCGGACAGACCACCGACGCAAGACCTTGCCGGATGGCGTCGTCTCCAATTCGCCAGCCCGCTTCGCGAAGCCGGTTCATGGCAGCAATCGCGACGGCCGCATTGAGCGCTTGATGATCGCCTCGCAGCTTCACATTCGCCTCAAGTGCGGCTGTCGTGCCTGTCGTGGCCGTTGTGCCTGTCGCGGATGTCGCGTCCGTCGTATCTAGCGCGGCTGTTGGGGTTGGCCGTGGGCCGGACGTACGCGAGTGCGTTGTCGCGGTAGTTTCCCAATACGCGATGCGATTGGGGGCCAGGTCGCCGTTGCGATCGAGTTGCCGGAAGTGGAAGTCGCGGCCCAGTTCGAAGAGCGGCGCTTGGCGTTCGGCCGCGATGCGGGCGATG
>CAIXSC010000539.1 GCA_903921945.1 uncultured Planctomycetaceae bacterium | reverse complement strand
TGATCCGGCCGTGTTGCAGGGGTTGCGGAGCGCCGAGGACGGCGCCGAAGCCCGCCAACTGCTGCTGGAGGCCGAAGTCGCGTTAATCGCACCGCTCGCTTAAGTTCGGCGCAAAGGGTTCGCCATGGCATGGAGCGTCCGGCCACCGTCCTCCGATCGTCCGTCCTCCGATCGTCCGCTCTCTGATCGTCCAGCCCCCGATGGTCCCGCCAGCAACCATCCAGCCTCCGATCGTCCAGCCTCCGATCGTCCAGCCACAGTTCGTCCAGCCGCCAACTTGGATCGTCGAGCGGCCGGCTTTCGTCGGATCGACGGTTCGCTCGCCCGCCGCCGCAGCGGCGTCGGACACCTGTTCTGGACGCTATTGGTATCGAGCCTATTGTTAGTTCCTAACGGTGCGCTCGCGTTGACGCTGTTGCAATGGCTGCGCTTGTTTTCGGAATGGTTCGAGTCGCCACGGATTGGCCAGACGCTTGTCTTCGCTTTGCCCGTAGCGTTGCTGTTTCTCGAATGGTGGATATTCGACCGAGTTGGCGAATGGTTGTCGCCCGAACAGCCGTCGAAATCGGTGGTTCGCAGTCCTCGTTGACGAGCGAAGCGGGGGGGCGGCCATGATTTCCGAACGCCGGATTCTGGCGGCGCGGCCGGCGAAGGCCAAGGTGAATCCGTGGCGGGCCTACGCGTCGCTTGTGGAACTGGAGTGTGCCGCCTCGGGAGTGGCCGAGCCGGTCGCGACGTTGTTCCTGACCAACAGCGAGTGCCGCTTTCGCTGTCTGATGTGCGATCTGTGGAAGCATACGCTCGACGCCCCCACGCCTCCGGGAGCGATCCCCGAGCAGATCGCGCACGCGCTCTCGCATTTGCCGCCCGCTCGCCACATCAAGCTGTACAACAGCGGCAACTTCTTCGATCCGCGGTCCGTGCCCGTCGAGGACTATCCGGCGATCGCGGCGTTGGTGGCGAGCTTCGATACAGTGATCGTGGAGAACCATCCGCGGCTATGCGGCCCGAATGTGGAGCGGTTTCGGCGTCTGTTGGCGTCGCATCAGACCTTGGAGGTCGCCTTGGGGCTGGAAACCGTTCATCCCGAGGCGCTGGCGGCGCTCCATAAGCATTTGACCGTGGACGACTACGCAACCGCCGCGCGGCGATTGGTCGCCAACGGCTGTGCGGTCCGCTCGTTCATCTTGCTGCGACCGCCGTTGCTGGACGAGCCGTCCGGGATCGAGTGGGCCCTACGCTCGCTCGCCTTCGCTTTCGATTGCGGCACGCGGGTGGCGGCGGTGATTCCGACGCGGGCAGGCAACGGCGTAATGGAGCAGGGAATGGCGGAAGGTTGGTTCGCGCCGCCAAACCTCCGATCGCTCGAAACCGTGTTGGACGAATCACTGGCCTGGGAGCGCGGCCGCGTGTTCGCCGATCTCTGGGATCTTGAACGGTTCAGCGACTGTCCACGTTGCTTTCCCGAGCGGCTCCGGCGACTCGAGCGAATCAACCTTACCCAGCGTTCCGAGCCGCCGATCGTTTGCGGCAGTTGCCCGGTCCTAGACGCGGCCACCCGTAACAACACCGAGTGAGCCGTTCGGTGGTCGACGGGGCGACCTTCGCTCGACCGGCATGCCGAGCTGGGCCATAAGCTCCCTGGCAACCGCTATTTCGCGTCGACAAGCTCGATGTATCGAGCGATCGGCGGCGGCGGCGGTGGCAACATCTTGCAACCAGGCCCCCCATTTTTGTCCGACCCGGGACAGATCGGATGCGTGGGGCCGCTCCAGGCGTCCGCCGGGATCTGATTGAGGTTCGCTTTCTTGGATTCGTCCGTTGAGAGCACATTCCAACGCGGATTGGCCTGCGGATTGGCCTGCGCTTGATTCCCATTGGCGCCATTGGCCCCGTTAGCCACATTCACGTCGTTGATCGCTCGGCACCAATACTTGCCTTTGGAATTGGAATAGTAACAGAACTTAAAATCCGCCTTAGTCGGATACCAGATCACCCAGTTCATCTCGTCGCGATCCGGGGCCGGTTTAAACAGGTACTGGCAGTAAAAGTAGGCGATCCGTCCCGATCCGTCGCGTTTCGGTTTCCAGTCGGTGTAAATCTGATCGCAATCGGCGGCCGCAACGATCACCGGGGCCGCGGCGAGGATCACGGCCCTGAGGGAACAAGAGAACAACGTGCTCGCGATTGTTGAAGGACGAATCATACGCGTCGTGAGTCCTGGCTGGTCGACTACGGGGTGGTGAGCGGGCGGAGATCTTTGGCATCGGCGGGAGGCCCGCGGTCCTCGATGGGCGGCAAGGGCACTTCCGGCGGCGTGGC
>CAIXSC010000538.1 GCA_903921945.1 uncultured Planctomycetaceae bacterium | reverse complement strand
TGGCCGACGAGCCGCCCAAGAATGGCCCCGGAGTTGCCGCTCAGCCGACTCCACCGCAAACGCGGCCAGCGCCCGCATCACCGGCGCCCGCATCACCGGCGCCCGCATCGCCGGCGCCCGCATCGCCGGCACCCGCATCGAAGGCACCCGCATCGCCAGCGCCATCGCCGCGGACGATGATTCTGCCGGGCGAGACGTTCGTCGTCGCGGGCCGCACCGCCTTCCTTTTCACTCCCGCCACCAAGCCGGCCACACCGCCCGGCCGCGAGCCGGCGTCCGCGGCACCGCGACGGCCGCAGCCGTGGGTGCTGTATGGTCCAACTCTGCCCGGCTTGCCCGATTCCCATGAAAAATGGATGCACGAGCGATTCCTCGAGGCGGGGATCGCGGTCGCCGGGATCGACGTGGGCGAGGCTTACGGCAGTCCCGAGGGGGTGCGGCTGTTCTCCGAACTGCATCGCGAGCTCGTGGAAAAACGCGGTTTCGCCGCCAAAGCGGTAGTGCTGGGACGCAGTCGCGGCGGTTTGCTGGTCGCCGCGTGGGGTGGCGCGAATCCCGACAAAGTCGCCGCGCTCGCCGGCATCTATCCCGTGTTCGATTTCCGTTCGTACCCGGGACTGTCCAACGCCGCCGGCGCCTATGGATTGACGCCCGCGCAACTGGACGCGCGTCGCGGCGAGCTCAACCCGATCGAAGCGGCCGACCGGCTCGCGCGGGCCAAAGTGCCCGCGTTTCTCATTCATGGCGATGTCGACCGCGTCGTGCCGCTGCGGGAAAACTCGGGCGAGTTCGCGGCGCGCTACAAGGCGGCCGGAGCCGAAGCGCTCGTGCGGTTGGTGGTGCCTGAAGGCCAGGGGCACAACTTCTGGCCGGGATTCTTTCGCTGCCAAGAGCTGGTCGACTTTGTGATCGCACAGGCGGCGAAGACCACGACTCCGTAGTGTTTCCGTTCCGTTCCGCTCCATTTGCCTTTCGCGGGAGTGTTTTCGATGAAGCGGCGCCGCATTGGTCGCAGCGCGTTGGCGGTGTCCGAGATTTGCCTCGGCACGATGACTTTCGGTTCGACGTGCGACGAGGCGTTGTCGCTGCGCATTCTCGATCGCGCCTTCGATCGCGGCATCGACTTTTTCGACACGGCGGAAATCTACCCGGTGCCACCCGACGCGAAATGGGTGCATCGCTCGGAGGAAATCCTTGGCAAGTGGCTGCGAACCAAGCCACGGGACGCGATCTTCATCGCCACGAAATTCTGCGGGCCGGGGCATGGCTGGTTCATTCCGCCTGTTCGCGAAGGCCGCACGGCGCTCGATCGCCACCATATCCGCCGCGCGATCGAAGGCAGCTTGCGGCGACTGGGTGTCGACTACATCGATCTCTACCAAACTCATTGGCCGGATCATGACTTCCCGTACGAGCCAACGCTCGAAGCGCTCGCGGAACAGGTGCGTGCCGGCGTCGTGCGTTATCTCGGTTCGAGCAACGAGACAGCTTGGGGCGCGATGAAAGCGTTGGCCATTTCGGAACGCCATGGCTGGCCGCGCTACGAATCGATTCAAAACAACTACAGCCTCGCGAATCGTCGCTTCGAGGACGAACTGGCCGAAGTTTGCCGACGCGAACAGATGAGTCTGTTGCCCTACTCGCCGTTGGCCGGCGGCGTGCTGACTGGCAAATACAACCAGGACTCGCCGCCCGAACAGTCGCGTTTTGTGCAGTACGCGCGGTTTGGCGGCGACCGCCAAAAGGCGATGGCGAAGCGATTCTTGAACGAGAAGAGCCTCGCGACCGCCCGCGAACTCGGGGAAATCGCCGCCGAAGCGGGTTGGAAACCGGCCGCGTTGGCGCTGGCGTGGAGCAAACGCCATGACTACGTCGCGTCGACGATCGTCGGCGCGAACACGGTCGAGCAGTTGGATGAAAGCCTCGAGGCGATCGACCGGGACTTGCCGGCCGACTTGGCCGCGCGACTCGATGCGCTCTCCGCGAAATACCCGTATCCCCTGGGTTGAAACGGCTGGCACCAAGGCGCGGACCGCAGGAGCCCCGCTGTGACACCCGCGAAGGACGAAGACTCGATGGAATCGCCGCGGACCCGGCGTTGGCGTGCCGCGCTGCGGTCGGCTGGCGCCACGCATTTGATCGGGATTCCCGACAGTTCGACCGCCGAACTGTTCCGATCGCCGCTCACTGCGGCTGATCCAAAAACCGGTTGCTCCGAACCGCCGCCCGTCATCACCGTATGCCGCGAAGGCGAAGCGTTCGCGATGGCGGCCGGTCTGTGGGCCGGGGGAACTCGGCCCGTCGTCTGGATGCAGAGCACCGGCCTGTTCGCATCGGGAGACAGCATTCGCAGTGTCAGCCAGGAACTTCTGGCCCCAGTGCCGTTGGTCGTGGGCTGGCGCGGCCGGATGGGAAAGCCGAACGCCGGCCAATTCGACACAGCCACCGAACTGCTCGAACCGACGCTGCAGGCATGGCGGATTCCCTACGTTCTTGCCGCCACCCCGGACGCCAACGAACTGGCGGAATGGCTCGCGTCTTTCAACTGGAATCAACCGGGCATTCGCGCCCTGATCGTGCCGCAATGAGTTCTCCACCTAACCATCCCGTGCCAGGCGACGGCGGCGATCCAGCGGCCGACTCACGTGCCAAGTCAAGCGGCGACTTGCGAACCGAGTCACGCGGCGACTCATGCGCCGAGACTCAAGGCAACTTACGAGCCGATTCACGATCTGCCGGAAGTTCCGATTCGCGGAATCGCGCGCCCGCCGGTTCGGGGACAACTCACGATTATCTGTCGGTGCTGGCGGCCGCTCGCGGGGACGCGATCGTGGTTGCGACGATGACGGCGGCACGGGTCTGGGCGACCTTGAGCGACGGTCCGTGGGACGTGCTTTATCTGCCGAGCGCCATGGGGCATGCGGCGGATATCGCCTTGGGTTTGGCGCTCGCGGTCCCCGAGCGGCGTGTGGTCTGCGTGAACGGCGACGGTTCGCTCGCGATGAATCTCGGCGGTCTCATCACGGCATCCAGTTTAGCGCCGAGGAACCTTACTCAGATCGTCATCTTGAACCAGTGCTATCAAATTGTTGGCGGCCCGCCGATTCCTGGCCGCCATATCGTGGACTGGGCGCGGCTCGCGGAGGCGGCCGGATGGCGCGTATGCGGCCATTGCGCTACCCCGGCGATGTTCGCAGCCCGACTCCCCGAGTGGCTCGAACCCCCTGGTCCCGCTTTCGTGACGGTGGAGGTGGTCGACCAACCGGACATGCCACAGCGACTGCCCCGCCGGCATCCGTCGGGCGCATTGGCCGAGCTGCGGCAGGCTCTGGCGGCGGCTCGCAACGCGGGCGAGCGGCCCGCCTGAAAGCACGCTTGGCGATAGTTTGCCCATGGTGAGCGGTGCAAGCCCACCAGCAGAAGATGTTAGACGTTAACCATGTAGATCAACCAAGGATAAATCGAATAGACAGAGGTATCTTCAAAGTCACACATCAACAGAAACATCGTTCCTTCGTTTTCCTTCCGTGTCTTTCCTGTGAATCCGTGGCCAAAAACTCTGCCTCGCCCCCTTAGTCCCGCTCGTCCCCCTCTGCCCTTATCGTCCCGCTCGCCCCCTTCGTCCTCACTGCGCCCACCGTACCCTATGTCCCATTCATCCCATTCCAGTCACAAGTTCCATTCGCAAGGGACAGCCAATTCCTCGTGCATAAGCGGTGTTTGGCGATGGGCGGACTGGTTGCCGCCGATTCCACCCTTGGCTCGGATCACCCTGGGGGAAGGGAACACGCCGCTGGTGAAGTCGGTCGCGATCGGTCCGAAGTGCGGGCTGTCCGAGCTGTGGTTCAAGCTGGAGTCGGTCAGCCCGACCGGTTCGTACAAAGATCGGTTTGCGGCCGCCGCCGTCGCGGACATGCGAGCACGTGGCAAGACGATGTGCGTGGCGACTTCGAGCGGCAACACCGGCGCGTCGCTCGCGGCGTACTGCGCGGTGGCGGGGATTCGCTGCCGCATTGCGATCGTGGAAACCGCGCCGGCCGACAAGCTGCGGCAGATGCTGGCGTATGGCGCCGAGCTGTTTCGGGTTCGGGGCTTTGGCCTTGATCCGGCGGCGACGGCGGCTGTCTTCGCCGGACTGCGGCGGCGTGCCGAGCAGGCGGATGCGCAGTTGCAGATCAGCGCGTTCCGGCACAGTCCGATCGGGATGAGTGGCGTGCAGACGTTGGTGTGGGAATTGGAAGACGCTTGCCCCGACCACCTGTTCGTCTGCGCTGGCGGCGGAGGACTGGCACTGGCGGTTGCTCGCGGCGCCATGCGGTTGCGGGACGAAGGCCGCTGGCCGCGTTGTCCCGCGATTCACTGTGTTCAACCCGAGGGAAACGCGACGATCGCGGGGCCTTTACAACGCGGGGAAACACGCGCGGTCGAGGTGCGCTGTGAATCGCGGCTCAGCGGTCTGCAGGTGCCAACGGTCATCGACGGTGACGAGACGATCGCCGCCATTCAAGCCATCGGCGGAACTGGGGTTTTAATCGCGGACGACGAGGCGTTTGCCTGTCAAAAGCGGCTGGCGCGCGAAGAGGGGTTGTTTTGCGAACCAGCGGCAGCCGTTCCGTTGGCGGGATGCCTGCGAGCGGTTCGCGAGGGGCGGATTCGGCCGGACGAACGCGTGGTCTGCCTGATTACGGGAAGCGGCTTCAAAGATACGGCGTCCGCCGAGCGATTGGCGGCGGATCGGCCCTGTCCGCTTATCGATTCGCATGAGGTCGAAGCGTTGCTCGACGCCGATTGATCGCAACTCGTCACTGATCGGGACTGGTCACTGATCCAGACTCAGCTCGCTCTGATCGGGACTGGTCACTGATCGGGAATGGTTTCTGATCGGGACTGCATTCGTGCGCTTCGACCTGATTGCCCATTTTCCCTGTTGGCTCGTTTTGCGCCTTCCGCGTCTTCCGCTCCGTCCACTCGTCTTGCTCCTGTCGCTCGCTTCATTCCTGTCGCTCGCTTCGGTCTTTTCGCTCGCTTCGCCGTCGACCGCCCCGCGATTCGTCTCAAGGTCCCGCCGCCGTTCTGTCGATCAGGGAGGGTGGGACTGTGCCGTTTATGTGTTCTGTAGCGGTTTTGCGGGTTGAGCGATCGAGGCGGGCTCGATCCCAATCTGGGGCGCGGAGAGC
>CAIXSC010000537.1 GCA_903921945.1 uncultured Planctomycetaceae bacterium | reverse complement strand
GCCGACGCGAAACCGGCTGACGCGAAACCGGCTGACGCGAAACCGGCCGACGCGAAACCGGCTGATGCGAAACCGGCTGATGCGAAACCGGCTGATGCGAAACCGGCTGATGCGAAACCGGCTGATGCGAAACCGGCCGACGCGAAACCGGCTGATGCGAAACCGGCTGATGCGAAACCGGCCGACGCGCAACCGCCTAAGGGGCCGCTGCCGGGACATTCGTACCACGGCGAGGTCTTCAACGAGGGACCGCGGCAGGCGGCTTACTTGATGTCCGGGATGCCGAAAATCAAATTCCCGGTGACGACGAAAAACCCCGACGTCCAAAAGTTCATCGAACAAGGGATGGGGCAAATGCACGGCTTTTGGTACTTCGAATCCGAGCGATCGTTCCGCCAAGCGGCAGCGCTCGACCCGGACTGCGCGATCGCCTACTGGGGCATGGCGATGGCGAACTTCGACAACGAAAAACGAGCCAAAGGGTTCATCGCCGAAGCGGTGAAGCGAAAGGACAAAGCCGGCGATCGCGAACAGCTGTACATCGATGCGCTCGACAAGTTCCTGTCGGCCGACAAGTCGAAGAACAAGGAACGTCACGAGGTGTTCACGCGATCGATGGAGAAGATCATCTACAAGTACCCCGATGATCTCGAGGCGAAGGCGATTGTCGCCTTGCGGCTATGGCGGAATCGCGACGCCGGCATTCCGATCACCAGTTATCTGGCGATCGACGCGTTGTTAAGCGAGATCTTCGCCGCCGATCCGATGCATCCGGCCCATCATTACCGGATTCATCTCTGGGACTACGAAAAGAACGAAAAGGCGCTCGGATCGGCGGCCCAGTGTGGCCAAACCAGCCCTGGCATCGCCCACATGTGGCACATGAGCGGCCATATTTTCTCGGGATTGAAGCGCTACGATGACGGCGCGTGGCAGCAGGAGGCGTCGGCTCGCGTCGATCACGCCCACATGATGCGCGACCGCGTGATGCCCGACCAGATCCACAACTTCGCGCACAACAACGAGTGGCTCATTCGAAATTTCATGCACATGGGCAAGGTTCGCGCGGCGATCGATCTGGCGCGGAACATGTGCGAATTGCCGCGGCATCCGCGTTACAACACGGTCAAACGCGGCAGCTCGTTTTTAGGCCGGCAACGGCTGATCGAAACCCTGTCGCTGTTCGAACTGTGGGACGAACTGATCGCCACCGCGAACTCGCCCTACCTCGATCCAGGTAGCGAAGCGGACAGCCAACAAGCCCATGCCCGGCTGCTCGGCATGGCCTATTTCCGCCGCGGCAACGTCGAGCAGGGGAACGCGTCGCTGGCCAGCTTCCAGGAAAAGCTGACGAAAGAAAGGGAAGCCCAGGACAAAGCCGGCGCCGATGCGGAAACCAAGGCCAAAGACGGCAAGAAACCGCAGCCCGAAATCGACAAGGCGAAAGCCGACGCTCGCAAGGCGTTCGACGGCAAGATCCAGGGACTGGAGAAAATCATCGCCGAACTAGAAGGCTGGCGGGCGGTGAACGCGGGCGACTTCAAAGCGGCCCTGCCGTTGCTCCGCAAAGCGGGTAATGTCAACGCCGGCACGCTCGCCATGGTCCAAGCCCAGGCCGGCGAAAAAGACGAAGCGGAAAAGGCCGCGCGCCAGTTCGCCACCAACAATACGAACGAAGTCCAACCGCTCGCCGCGCTCGTCGAAGTCCTCTGGAAACTCGACAAACGCCCGGAAGCCGGCGAGGCGTTCAAGCAATTGCGGGACCTGTCCAGCGCCATCGATGAACTGAGCACCCCCACCTTCGCACGGCTCGCGCCGATCGCGAAAGAACTCGGCCTGCCCGCTGACTGGCGAGTCGCCAAGCCGCCCCGGCCGGATGTCGGCGTCCGCCCGCCCCTCGATTCGCTCGGCCCCTTCCGCTGGTCCCCGTCGCCAGCCCCGGAATTCTCGCTGGTCGACGCTGAAGGCCGGCCGCATTCCTTGCGGCAGTTCCAAGGCAAACCCGTCGTCTTGATCTTCTACCTCGGATCCGGCTGCCTCCACTGCGCCGAACAACTCAAGAAGTTCGGCCCGAAGGTCAAGGAGTTCGAGCAAGCAGGCCTGCAAGTAGTGGCCGTTAGCAGCGACGACCAAGCCGGCCTGAAAACGTCGCTCGAGAACTACAAAGAAGGCCCGATGCCAATCCAGTTGTTGTCCAACGCCGACCTGTCGGTGTTCAAGGCCTACCGCTGCCACGACGACTTCGAAAAGAAGTCGCTCCACGGCACCTTCATCATCGACGGCCGCGGCCTCGTCCGCTGGCAAGATATCAACTACGAACCGTTCATGGACGTGGATTTCGTGCTCGGCGAAGCCAAACGGCTGCTCAGCCAATCGGCTGCGAACGCGGATAAGCTGACCGCGAACGGCGGTGGCGGCTAGTTGCTAGTTGCTCGTTGCTAGTTGCCAGTGGCCAGTGGCCAGTGGCCAGTGGCTTGTGGCTTGTGGATGGTGGCTAGTGGATGGTTGATGGTTGAGTGGTTGAGTGGTTTGGCAACTGGGTGTGGGTCGGTGTTCGTTGCCGGTAGGAGTAGAGGCCAACGATGTCCCGGGAAACGATTTTCGCGGCGAGCGTCGAGTATTTCCTCGGGCCGATCATGCCGTTCTTGCGGGATCCGGCGGTGTCCGAAGTCATGGTCAACCGCCACGACCAGATTTACATCGAGAAAGGCGGTCGGCTAACGAAGACCGACGCCCAGTTCCCAAGCGAGGACGCGCTGCAGTCGGCGGTTCACAATGTGGCTCAGTGGGTCGGGCGCCGCATCGATGAAACGCAACCCGTGATGGACGCGCGGCTGCCGAATGGCTCGCGGGTTCACGTGATCCTGCCGCCCGCCTGCCGAGGCGGCACCTGCCTGACCATCCGCAAGTTCAAGCCGGGCGGCCTGTCGCTTGCCGACCTGATCGCCTACGGCAGCCTTACCGAAGCGGCCGCCGAGTTCCTTCGGCTGTGCGTCCGTTTGCACAAGAACATGGTCGTCTCGGGCGGGACGGGCACCGGCAAGACTTCGATGTTGAACGCCATCTCGACGGCGATTCCCGAAGAAGAACGGGTCGTGGTGATCGAGGACACCTCCGAATTGCGGCTCACGCAGGAGCACTGCGTCTATCTGGAAGTGCAAAAGCCGGACGCTCATCAGCGCGGCGGACTGTCCATTCGCCAACTGTTTGTCGCGTCGCTGCGAATGCGGCCGGACCGGATCGTGGTCGGCGAAGTGCGCGGCGGCGAGGCGCTCGACATGATCCAGGCGATGCTCTCCGGACACACGGGCAGTTTGACAACGGTTCACGCCAATTCGACCCGCGATTCGCTGATTCGATTGGAAACGCTCTCGCTGATGTCGGACGTCGCCTTGCCGGTGTACGTGGCTCGCGCCCAGGTCGCCGCCGCGATCCAGGTCGTGGTGCAGTTGAGCCGTTTTTCCGAGGACGGTTCGCGTCGGGTTACGCGGATCACCGAGGTCCTGGGACTCGGGGCCGAACAGCAGTATCTGTCGCGGGATCTGTTCGTGCTGCGAATGCACGGACGGGATGCCCAGGGACGACTTATCGGCCAGTTGGAACCGACCGGGGAACGGCCGTCATTCGCCGCCGAAACCCAGGAACAGGGGCTGGCTGACCAGATTGTTCACAGTCGCGCGATTTGGAATTTGACGCCTTAGTGGCCGTCGTTAGAATGCGATTTACGTCAGGGGCGAGAGCGGTGGCCCCCGCGCTTATCCGGTACGGTATCTCGGGGCTGGGTGGTATCTTGGTCTGGGACGGTTTTTCTTGAGGCGTTGCAGGTGATGCGCAAGTCCTTGGCCCGGCGGCGACGCGGCGTGGCGACGCTCGACTATGTCCTGCTCATGGGCATTGTCCTGCCGCTCGCCGGCTTCGTGCTCTGGGCTGCCCCGCGGATGATGAATCGTGTCTACGAATTCACCACGGCGTTGACCGGTTTGCCGTTTTAGACGTCTTAGCCTGTATGTCGTGAAAAGCTTGACTGTCGTGAAAAGCTTGACTGTCGTGAGTAGCTTGACTGTCGTGAATGGCTTGACTGTCGTGAATGGCTTGATCGTCGTGAACAGCGTGGATAGCGTGGGCATCGTGGGAAGATGGTCGAGGATTGGGCGTCATAAAGCCGATCGGTCCGTTAAGGTCTTTGGAACGAACTCGGGGCGTGCCTCGTCCTAACCAAGGAAAAATGATCATGCGT
>CAIXSC010000536.1 GCA_903921945.1 uncultured Planctomycetaceae bacterium | reverse complement strand
TCGGGCACCCTGCTGTTCCTGCCGAATCGCCTGCCGATCATGCTTTCCGCGCCGGTGCTGTTGTTCCTGCTCGGTTACAGCTACGCCAAGCGTTTCACGTCGCTCGCCCACTTTTGGCTCGGCGCCGCTCTGATGCTAGCCCCGATCTCGGCCTGGATCGCGCTGCGCGGCGAACTGCTGATGACTTCGCCGTCGGACATTGTGCCGGCCGTATTCCTTGGCGCGGCCGTGCTGATGTGGGTGGCCGGATTCGACATTATCTATGCCTGCCAGGATCACGGTTATGACACGCGGGCCAAACTGCGGAGCGTGCCCGCTCGACTTGGCATTCCCGCGTCGCTGAAGCTTGCCGCCGCTTGCCACGCGGGCATGCTCGGCTTGTTGATCGCGTTGCCGCTCGTCTGCCCTGCGATTCCGCTCGGCTGGCTGTACTGGAGCGGAGTTGGCGCGGTCGCCGTGCTGTTGATTGTCGAACACCGGCTCGTGCGGCCCGATGACCTGACTCGAGTGAACATCGCGTTCTTCAACATCAATGCCGTTGTCAGTATTGGACTGTTTATCGTCGGCGCGATCGACCTTCTGTGGTAGCCGCCCGGCGTTTGTCATCTAAGGGAAGTTTCCCATGCCCGGAAAATCACCGACGTTGGATTCCATTCGCGGCAAAGTCATGGCCGGCGAGCGTCTGTCGTTCGACGACGGACTGTTCCTCTACCGCCCCGACACGCCGCTGCACGAAGTGGGCGAACTGGCGAACATCGTCCGCGAACGGATGAATGGCAATGTCGGCTACTACAATATCAATACGCATTTGAACGCGACGAACGTCTGCGTTTACCGATGCACGTTCTGCGCGTTTCGCTCGGATTTGCGTGATCCGAAGGGATACGCGATGAGCGACGAGCAGATCCTGGCCCGCGGCCGCGAAGCGGTGGAGAACGGCTGTACGGAGATGCATATCGTGGGCGGCTTGCATCACCAGCGCAAATACGAATGGTATGTGAATGTGCTGAAGATCCTGCGCGACGCCTATCCGGGCCTGCATTTGAAGGCTTGGACCGCTGTGGAAATCAACTGGTTCGAGTTCCTCACGCGAAAGCCGGTTCGGGCGATTCTCGAAGACATGGTCGAGGCGGGCCTGGGCAGCATGCCGGGCGGCGGCGCCGAGATTTTCCATCCCGAGGTGCGCGGGGAGATCTGCGAGCACAAGGCGGATGCCCATAAGTGGTTCGAAGTCCACCGCACCGCGCATGAAATGGGTCTGCGTACCAACTGCACGATGCTTTACGGGCACATAGAACGGGATTACCACCGCATCGACCACTTGGTCCGGTTGCGGGAACTGCAAGATGAAACGGGCGGATTTCAAGTCTTCATTCCGCTCGCGTTCCACCCCGACAACACGGGCCTGGCGCATATCAAGAAGCCGTCCGCGATCATGGATCTGCGAACGATGGCGGTGAGCCGTTTGATGCTGGACAACATTCCCCACATGAAAGCCTATTGGATCATGCTCGGACTGGGCACGGCCCAAGCGGCCTTGTCATACGGGGCGGACGACATCGATGGCACGGTGCGCCACGAATTGATCTACCACGATGCCGGAGCGACGACTCCGCAAGCGTTGACCGTGGACGACATTCGCCGGCTGATCGTGGAAGCCGGCCGCGAACCGGTCGAGCGGGACACGCTCTATCACCGCGTGCATCGGGATGAAACGGATCCACTCCGTTGGCACTCCGGTGAACCGGTCGCCTCGGTGTGAGCGGGCGTCCGTAAAGCCGCGCCTGCGGCGCCGCTTTCGCCACGCCGAACAACGCGAATCGCCGACAGCGGTGGTTGGCTCAACGCGGTATCGCGTGTCCCGGAGCCGTTCTTGAATCGCGTAAGATCCGACCCGCAAACTCTGCGAGGTGCGGCTCACCCCATGGCGCTCCGCGTATTCCACCGCCAGTTCCCCGGGTTCAACCGGGATCCGCGTACCCCGTCGTCGAGTCCGCCGCGACTCATGGGCGGGTGTTCCATGCGACGCGGCACTCGCGAGCGGGCGGTCATCCGGTCGGCGATGCGACGCATCTTGCCTCTTGGTGTCGCGCGCCTTTCTCCGTGGCGCCGAGTCTGCTAGGTTCTTGTGCTAACTTGTTGCCCTCTTTAGAGGGAAGCCATGGCCAAGTTGCCCGACTTCGTGCAGACCGTGGAAACGGCGGAGTTGCCCGGCGTCGCACAGACGACGCTCCGCCAACGGGCGGCTCGCGGCGACACCTTGAAGAGAACCGAACGAACTATGGGTAAACGCAAAGGTGCGGGGGCGGGGCCAGGGAAGGCGGCCGACGGAGGCAGCGCGGCGAACCTGGGCTTCGAGGCGAAGTTGTGGCTCGCGGCCGATAAGCTGCGGAACAACATGGACGCCGCCGAGTACAAGCATGTGGTGCTCGGGCTGATCTTCCTGAAGTACATCTCGGATTCGTTCGAGGAGCATCACGCGAAGCTCGCCGCCGGCCAAGGGGACTATCGCGGCGCGAACCCCGAGGACCCGGACGAGTACCGCGCGGAGAACGTGTTCTGGGTGCCCAAGGAAGCGCGCTGGACGCACCTGCAAGCGAAGGCGAAGCTGCCGACGATCGGCAAGCTGGTGGACGACGCGATGGTCGCCATCGAACGCGACAACCCGCGTCTGAAAAGTGTCCTCCCGAAAGACTACGCCCGGCCCGCGCTCGACAAGCATCGCCTGGGCGAACTCATCGACTTGGTCGGCACGATCGGGCTCGGGGACAAGGAAAACCGCGCGAAGGACATCCTCGGGCGCGTATACGAGTATTTCCTCACCCAGTTCGCCAGCGCGGAAGGCAAGAACGGCGGGCAGTTCTATACGCCACAGTGCGTGGTCCGCGTGCTCGTCGAAATGCTCGCGCCGTACAAGGGCCGCATCTACGATCCGTGCTGCGGCAGCGGTGGCATGTTCGTGCAGTCGGAAAAGTTCGTCGAGGCGCACGGCGGGAAGCTCGGCGACATCAGCATCTACGGCCAGGAGAGCAACCCGACGACGCGCCGGCTGGCCGTGATGAACCTGGCGCTGCGTGGCATCGAAGCCGACTTCGGCCCCGAGCATGCCGATACGTTTCGTCGCGATCTCCATGCGGACCTACGAGCGGATTTTGTGCTCGCCAATCCCCCGTTCAACGACAGCGACTGGTTTCGCAAGGACGACGACGTGCGTTGGACCTACGGCGTCCCGCCCAAGGGGAACGCGAATTTCGCCTGGGTGCAGCACTTCATCCACCATTTGGCCCCGACGGGCATGGCCGGCTTCGTGCTCGCCAACGGCAGCATGTCGTCGAACCAGTCGGGTGAAGGCGAGATCCGCCGCGCGATCGTCGAGGCCGATTTGGTCGATTGCATGGTCGCCATGCCAGGGCAGCTTTTCTACAGCACGCAGATTCCGGTCTGCCTGTGGTTCCTCACCAAATCCAAATCCCCATCACCCGGCGGGAGAGGTGCCAAGGGTGAGGGCCGCCGCGACCGCCGCAAGCAAACGCTGTTCATCGACGCCCGGAAGCTCGGCACGCTGGTCGATCGAGTCCATCGCGAACTGACCGACGCCGACGTCGAGAAGATCACCGGCACCTACCACGCTTGGCGCGGCGACAAGGGAGCGAAGGAAAAATACGCGGACGTACCCGGCTTCTGCAAATCCGCCACGACGGAAGAAATCGCCGCCCACGGCCACGTGCTCACACCCGGCCGCTACGTCGGCGCGGAGGAAGTCGAGGACGACGGCGAGCCGTTCGAGGAAAAAATGCCCCGCTTGGTCGCCGAACTGAATGCGCAGTTCGCGGAATCGGCGAAGCTGGAAAAGGCGATCAAAGCGAACTTGAAGGGGCTGGGGTTCTAGTGGGAGCTGCGCACGATGTCGCCTGAAGAACTTCAAAGCCTGATCGCAG
>CAIXSC010000535.1 GCA_903921945.1 uncultured Planctomycetaceae bacterium | reverse complement strand
GCTGCATTTCATGTAATCGCCGCACGGCTGCGTCACGTGGTAGTTCGTCAACGCGTAACCGTCCGGCGTAATCACGACGCCGGAACCGCCGCCCTTGCCGCCCGGCTCGAAAACCGACACGGTGGACCGGGACGCCTTCGCGACCGACGCGATCCGAGCCTGCTCGGCCTCCAACACAGCGGACGGCAGATCGATCGGCGCAGCCGTGGTGGCCGGCGCAGGCGGATTGGGAACTGGCGGCTTCGCTTCTTGAGCAACCGCCGCCGACCCCAGGAAGCGCCCCAACGATAGCTCGAAGCGCCCTGGACAGGCGAATGCTGCCGCCGAGAAAACAAGTACGGCCAAGAGCCGCGCTCCAAGCCAGCGGCTGAGGCGACGCCGCTTGTCCAAGCGACTCTGTGCCTTCAAGCGACTCGGCCGGTGCTGCCAGGGACAGCCGTTTTTGTCCCCGGCCGCGTCACGTGGCGGGACCGCATTATCCACTGTCATTTCGTGACCCTTGCATTGCCCAGGACTAGCCAGTCGGCGCGATCGCCTTCTTCACCGAAGTCGACCAAGATCGCCAATCGCCGCACGGAGGAGATATCGAGAGACACGTTCAGCAGCTTGTCCGTGCCGGAAATCGGCGATTCCAACAGCGGCTTGCCATCGCCAAGGATGGTCAGTTTCACCGCGCCAAACTCCTTGAGCCGTTCGTCGATTCCGACCTGGGCCTCGAAGCGGCGGAAATTCCGGGGAACGCGATAAACCAAATTCGTCCGGCTGCGAACCGCCATGCCTTTGGCAAACGTTTCGCCACCTGCCGCGAGCGGCACGCCACCGGGCCAAACATCGCGTCGCGGCTGATTGAACCGCGCGAGACTCGGCAACTTCGACTCGATGAACGGCGTCCACTCGACCGAATCCGGTTCGATATCGCTTAGAAACTGCACGTTGCCCGAGGAAAAATCGGCGGCACGCAAGTCAGCGAGCGGCAAGGTCGCGGTCGCGCCAGCCACCGTTTCGAAGACAAGTTCCGAGTTCTCTAACCGGAACGACTTCACTCGCCAGGAACCGCCTTGGCGGTCATCGAGGCGGCAAACCGGATCGGGCCATTCCCTGTCGGCGGGCTGAAAGAACAGGATGCCTTCGAGACGCTCGCGTTTGACAGGAATTCGGTCGCCATCCAGTTCGAACTGAACGGTCTCCGGGGACACCTCTTGCACAATGCCTGCCTGTCGGTCGAGCGTCGCCGGGCTATCCGGTTTCGCTTTGCGGCGAATCACGATCGTGTCGCCGTCGATCTTCGTTTCCAATTGCGCGTTCCAGGCCTCGGCGAACGCCGCGCCAGCCGGCGCGAATCGCACGGCGCGAATCGCTCGCACACGGAACTCGTAAGGTAGCCCGCCAACCCGTTGGCCGGTCGCCTTGCCCGACTTCGCGGCGAAACTGTCCACGACGACTCGGCTGCCGTCCGCTAATTCCAACGCGGCGGCCCCCGGCTTCAGCTCGCCACTCTCGGTCCGAGTATCGGCGGTTCCGGCGGGATTCGCGGGATTTCCAGCGACACTGCCCGCCAGCCGCACGGTTTGCAGGGTCGATGAAGCGAACTCCCGCGGCCCTTCCGCGGTTCGCACCGCCAATCGGTCAGCGGTCCATGTCACCAGCTCGCCCACCAGCGGTTTACCGCCAAGCGGCGTCACTTCCACATCGACGGCCAACACCGGCGCGGCGACCAACCACGTCAAGGCGCACGCGATCCACGACCATGACCCGACTGATGACTGCGACGCGATCGATGACTGCGAAGCGATCGATGACTGCGAAGCGGTCGATGACTGCGAAGCGGTCGATGACCGCGACGCCCCAGCCGATGCGGACGATGCGGTCCTTGCCAGCTTGACTCCGCGTTGCGCGAGGCTCCGCCCCGAATGATGACTCGCCATGCGAGGCTCCTACTTTTTCACGCCATCGCGGGCGAGCTTACGGAAATACTCTTCGATCGTTTCCCGATAGTGGGCGGGAAGATCTTTACTGATCTGTTGCAGGACCTCTTGGCGATCCTTGGCGGGCAGGTCGCCCCAGCCGGACGACTTGCCGATATTCTTCGGATCCACGTTGCCCGCGCCCTTCATACCTCCGCCACCGCTGTCCGCGCGAGGGCTGGAAGGACTGGAACCGCCGCCCTGGCCGCTCGATTGCTGTTGCTGTTGTTGCTGTTGCTTCTCGAGATCCTCGATCATCTTGTCGAGCTTGGCGATGACGTCGTCCTCTTCCTTGCGGACTTTGGTGCCGGCCCGGCCGAGGTCCAGCCGCCGATGGATATCGTCCATGAGCCGCGCGATTTCGTCCAGCGAATCCGGCTTCAGCGGACGTAGATCCGCGTCCATCAATCGGGCGAGCGTCAAGTAGCGTCGGGGAATGGCCTGTTCGTTCTCCATCAATCGCGCCAGAACCGGCAGGCACTTGTCTTTTTGCAACAGCCGATGATGTCCGACGCTTTGATAGAACAGCAGCGAAGCGGGATCGACCACCTGATTCGGCTCGATTCCTTGCAGCGTCTCTAGCGCTTCGTCATAGAGCGAAGCGTGGGTCAGCTGTCGGCCGAGCAGCAGTCGCAGATTGTGCCGCACGATGCCCGGACCGGCGTCGTCCGCCAGCAGCGGCGACTTCAGCACCGCGTCCGCCGTGGGATTTTTCTGCACCGCGTCAAGCCAAGCGCGGATGGCCGGATCGGCGATCGCCGACGTTTCCACCACGCGATCGAGCAGTTCGGGGCCTTCGAGCATTTCAGCTTCCGGCCAGAGTGCGACGATCTTGCCGCGCGTCGCGTCGTCGAGCCCGCGAGTGGCAAGCCAGCCTTCGAGTTCCAGCTTGACTTGCGCCACCGCCGGCGCGGACCATGTGGACCGCTTGGCTAGATCGTCGACCTCGGCTCCCGGCGCGGCATTCGAAAAGACACTCGAGAGCGCCACGCACGACAGGCCGGCCGCCGTGGTGGCGGCCCACGGCAATCCAACCGGCGCGAAGCCGAGACTGAGAGCCAAGGCGGTGGCTAACTGCCGCCATCGGGTACTCCCGCGTCGGCAATCCGCCGGATTCGCGATCCGCGACACGGTTGCTGTGCGCGACGGGGTTGCTCCGCGCGACGGGGGCGCCGGTCGACGGCTTACCCCGAACACTTCATCGCCATTCGCTCGCCACATGGCTAGAGGCTCCTTGCCGCAAGGCGTACAGGATCAATCTTTCTTGTTTTTTCCGAGCACAATGTCCCGCGTGATTCGCTGAATCTCGGCCTGCTTCTCGCCGAGCTTGCCGATCGCTTCCCGCAGGACGCCATCCGTCGCGACGCCGACCGGGTCGTTTTCGTCGTCCAGCAACCGTGCGTAGCGGCGCGTGCGGTTGTTCACTCGCATTTGCAACGAACGGATCATTTTAAGTTCGGCGATTTGATCGACGAGCGACTGGTCCTGTTGTTGCTGCTGTTGTTGTTGCTGTTGCTGCTGTTGCTTCTTCTGCTCCATGTCGTCTTGCGCCTTCTTCAGCGCTTCGATCACTTCTTCCAAGGCCGCGATGATGTCTTCTTCGACGCCCTGCGTGATGGCGCCTACCTCGGTCTGTTCGAGCCGTTCCGAGACCTGTTCCATGTCGTCGCGAATTTGTTCGACCGTGGCTGGCAGGGCGATCGACGAGCCTTCTTCCAACAACAGCGTGAGCGCTTTGTCCGCTTCGACCATGACTTTGCGCTGATCGATACCCAGCCGCGCGGAGAGGATCCGCACGTCATCGCCGCGATCCGGGGGAGGAACGAGATCGAGCCGCTTGGTGCTCTCGTAGATCTTCAATTCCTGTTCGAGCATCTTTTTGAAGCGGCCTTCCAGTGCCGCGAGGACGCGTTCCTTCTCCTCCTCGCGCATCTGCCGCAGGATGCGTTCGAGTTCCGCCTTGGCTTTCTCCAGTTCCTCGCGCGCCTTCTCCTGTTCGTCGACCGCTTCCTTGCGCTTCGCTTCCGCCAGCTTCCGCTCGGCTTGCTTCATCCGCTCCTGCGCCGCTTCAATTCGCTGACGGGCCGGGTTCTCAGGCTGCTGCGAATCCGGCTTTTGCGGCTTCGGCTGCGGCTTGGAATCGCTTCCTCCCGACGAGTCGCTTGGCTTGCCGTCACTCGGCTTTCCTTCGGACGGTTTTCCTTCCGATGGTTTTCCCTCTGAAGGTTTTCCTTCGGACGGCTTTCCTTCCGATGGCTTTCCTTCCGATGGCTTTCCTTCAGACGGTTTACCATCGGTCGGCTTGCTGTCCCCCGGTTTTTCGGACGGCTTGCTATCCGAGGGCTTGCTGTCCCCCGGCTTTTCTCCCGGTTTATCACTCGGCTTGTCGCTGGGCTTGCCATCACTCGGCTTGCCATCGCTGGGCTTGCCATCGCTCGGCTTGCCATCGCTGGGTTTGCCATCGCTGGGTTTGCCATCGCTGGGTTTGCCGTCGCTGGGCTTGCCATCGCTGGGTTTGCCGTCGCTGGGCTTGCCGTCGCTGGGCTTGCCTTCGTTGGGCTTGCCTTCATTCGGCTTGCCTTCGTTGGGCTTGCCGTCAGAAGGCTTGCCATCGCCCGGCTTGTCGTCGGGCTTGGACGCATCGGGGCTTCCGTCGGCGTTCTTGGAATCGGGCTTGCCACCCTCCTCGTTTTGGCGAATCTTGTTTGCCAAATCGCTAGCTCGCTGCGCGATCTGATCCTGGTCTTTCGCCAGTTCCTTTTCGTCCGCGCCGCCTTCAGTGCGACCCTGAACACTCTTCTCCAGCCGGATCAGCCGTTCAACCTCTTTGATGTACTCACGAATTCGCGCCTGTTCGCTCTTCAAACGGTCCGCGCGATTTTCGCTTTGCAACAGTTCCAGCAGCGATTTCAATTCCGATTGGGCTGTGGTCTGTCCCTCGAGGGCGCGATCCAGCGAGTTGGAATTCAGTTGCTTGACGATGGCGTTCAACTGGGAAAGGGTCAGCTTCTCTTTCGACGCGGCGACTGCCTGCTTCAACAGAGCCGCTCGCTTCGGATTCGAAGACGCCTCGAAACTCGCCATCCGCGCCATCAACTCTTCCAGTCGCGCGTACTTGTCCGCCACGCGACTTTGCTTCAACGCCAATTCGTCCACCGACTGAATTCCATCGCCTGCCGGCTTTCCCGCTGGCTTCGCGTCGGC
>CAIXSC010000534.1 GCA_903921945.1 uncultured Planctomycetaceae bacterium | reverse complement strand
GCAGCCAGCACATCCGCCAATCCATGCTGTTCGTCAAGTCCGCACAGCGACGCGACGCCCGCGCGGTTTGGGTCGGCGTCGACAAGCACCACTCGGGCGCCGTGATCCGCCAAGGCAACCGCCAAGTTCACCGCGGTCGTGGTGGCTCCCACGCCGCCTTTGGCGCCGGTGATCACCAGCAGCCTCGGGCGATGCTCGAAATTGCCTGCCGCGGTTCGCGCTTCAGCGAGCACCAGTTTTCGCAGTTCGGCTGCTTGATCGGTCATGATTTCGACACCTCCCCGGCCCGCGGTTCCGTGGACGATGTCGTGTTTCCCGCGAGGAGCCGGCGGGCGAACCGTTGGGCGTCCGCCACTTCGATGTCGTCGGGAACGTTTTGACCGTGCGTCAGATAACTCAGCCGACGGCCTGACCGTTGTAGCAACGCGAAGGCCGGGCCAAGCGTTGCCGCTTCGTCGAGTTTGGTGAGCAGGATCGAGGTGAATCCCGCCGGCGCGAAACGCTCCATGGCCAATCGCAGCGGGCCGCCACCCGAGGCGGCGCTGAGCACTAGATGGACTTCGTCCGCGCGGGCCTCCTCGAGAATCGACTTCAATTCCTGGATACGCACTTCGTCCCTGGGGCTGCGGCCGGCCGTGTCGAGCAAGACGAGGTCGCAGTCGCCCAGTCGCTCGATCGCCCGCCGCATGTCGCCGGGCGATGACACAACCTCCATCGGCAGATCGATGATTTCCGCATACGTTCGCAACTGTTCCACCGCCGCGATGCGATAGGTGTCCACCGTCACGAGCCCAACCCGACGCTGCTCCCGCAAGCGGAAGTTCGCCGCCAGTTTCGCCAGCGTCGTTGTCTTGCCAACGCCCGTCGGTCCGACAAGCGCCGCGACTCGGCGACGGCCAGGTTCGCATAGGATCGGACCGGAGATCGTGATCCGCGACCTCATCACGTCCACGAGCCGCGACTTCAGCGTCGCCGTCTCATCGTCTGCGAGTTGGCCGGCGAAGTCGCCGGCGAAGTCGACCGACAGGCCGCGAGCTTCCTCGATCAGGTCGCGCGCCAATTCATCTCCAAGGTCGGCATCCAGCAAGCTGACGAACAGGTCAAACACGGAGGCCGGGAGTCGCGGCCGTGCCGGCGCGGATCGCGACAGTTCCTCCAGCAAGGGCCATTCTCGAACTGGCGGAATCGCCGTCGCCCGGCCCCAGCCGCCAACACTGGCAGCGGCGAAGCGGGTCGGAGTGGCTGTGGCGTTCAACGGACTCGTGGAGTTCAGCGGGCTAGCGAAGCTCGGTGCGGTAGCGGCGGTCGGCGCGGCTGCGAAGCTCGACGTGTTCACGGAGCTTGGCGCGTTCACGGAGCTCGGCGAAGTGGCGGGAATTGCGGTAGTCGTTCGAATCGAGCTTGGCGAACTGACGGGTGTTTCACGGGGAAGGCGTGGAGGAACGGCGACATCGGTGGCGGCGGTGACTTCGATTTGCCACTGGCCGCGGAGTCGTTGCCAGAGGCTGCCGGCGACCTCGCGAGCGCGGAGCACGGCGGCGTCGGGGCCGAGTTCCTGGCGGACCAATTGCAGAGCGTCCTGCAGTGTCGCCGCGCGATAGGTTTTGATTTCCATAGTTCGTCGCTCCCCGGCCTACGAAGCCGGTATCGCCTCGCGGTTCGCGCCCGTCCGCCATCCCGCATCCACGCCCCGCTCGACCGGAGCCGCCACAACGCCCACCGATTCCAGGTGGGTGTCGCGAGTAACCTCCCGATAACTCAACACGGCTAACCGCGGCAGCCGCGCCGCGGTCAGTTGCTTCACGATCGATCGCACCGCGGGGCTGGCAAGCACCACGGGAGGCCGGCGAAGCCGCGCAAGTTTCGGCAGCTCATCGGCAATCCCATCGCACAAGGCGTCGACCCATGTAGGCTGCCATCGCCAGACGCCCGCTTCGCTATCACGCCGCGCGGCCGCCAATCGATCTTCCAATTCCGGATCCAACGCCACGACGTACAGCCGTTGCTCCCGATCCCGGTAGCGTGCGCTGAGCGTTCGTGCCAGCCGTTCCCGGACATGCTCGACGAGCACCGTTGGGTCGGTTGTGCGCGGAGCGTAGTCGCCAAGCGTCTCAAGAATCAATGCCAATTGCCGAATTGGAACTTCTTCGCGGAGCAACATCCGCAAGACCTGTTGCAAATCGGCGAGCCGCAATTGATTCGGGATCAGATCGTCGACCACGGCCGGCGCTGTCCGGCGCAGTTCTTCCAGCAGGTGTTTCACCGCATCCCGGGTTAGCAATTCGTCCGCGTGTTGCCGCGCGACTTCGAGCAAGTGACCGGCGACCAGCGAAGCCGAATCCTGCATCGCGTACCCGAGCGATTCAGCCCGTTCCCGGCTCGAGGAATCCACCCAGTAAGCCGGTCGACGCGAAACGGGATCGATCACCGCCACATCGGCCAGCGGTTCCAATTCCAATCCGGGGTCGACAGCAAGCAGTTGATCGGGGTGCAACGTTCCCTGCGCGACAACGTTGTGAGCGAGCCTCAAGCGGTAGCCGCGCTCTTCCAGTCGCAGGTTGTCGCGAATCCGGACCTTCGGCAGGATCAAACCGATCTCGGCCGCCACGCGCTGGCGAACGGCTGTTACTCGTCGCAGAAGGTCGCCTCCGCGCGCGGCGTCCGCTAGCTTCAGCAATCGCGAACCCAATTCGATCTCCAAGGGATCGACCGCCAAAAAGTCCTCGACACGGTCCTCGCGGGGGCGCGCCGCGTCCGCCCGGTTGTCGACTCGCCCCGGTTCCGTGGCGGAACGCGTCGCGATGGGGACGGGGGCGACGTCTTTCTTGGGCGGAATCGCCTCGCGCTGTTGTCGTCGATGGCCTAGGATCGCGAGCACCAAACAGCCGCCGCCCAGCGTCAACAACGGAACCTTCGGAAGGCGAGTGAAAATCAAGAGGCCCAAAAACACGGCGGACATGACGAGCACCCGCGGATTCATGAGCAGTTGGCTCGCGACATCACGGGGCAAATCCGAACGCTCGTTGCCGCGGGTCGTCAACAACCCGGCGCCAAGCGACACCAGCAAGGCGGGGATTTGGCTAACGAGTCCGTCGCCGATCGTCAGCCGGGTGAAGACATCGGCGGCTTCCGCCAGCGACATCCCGCCTTCCGTGATCCCCAGCACCAACCCGCCGATGATGTTGACTAGCGTGATGAGCAGGCCGGCCACCGCGTCGCCGCGGACGAACTTTCCCGCGCCGTCCATCGCGGCGTGGAAGTCCGCCTGCGCCGAAAGGGCCTGCCGGCGGCGCTGCGCTTCCTGGTGGTCGATGATGCCGGCTTGGGTATCGGCGTCGATGGCCATCTGCCGTCCAGGAAGGCCATCGAGCGAGAATCGGGCAGCGACTTCACTGATCCGCGTCGCTCCCTTCGTGATCACAATGAACTGAATGACAAAAATGATCGCGAACAGAACCACTCCGACCACCAACCGATCACCCGCCACAAACTCGCCGAATCCACGAATCACTCCGCCGGCCGCATCCAAACCGTGAGTGGCCCCCTGCGTCAGCAGCAGCCTTGTCGAAGCGATGTTCAGAACCAAACGACCGACGGTGGAAGCCAAGAGCAGCGTCGGAAAGACGCTGAATTCCAAGGGCGAACGCACGTAGACTGTCGTCAGTAACATGATGACGGAAAACGCCAAGCTGCCTGCCAGCAATGCGTCCAACACGGCCGCCGGCAGCGGCACGAGAATCACCATGACCGCTGAGACAACTCCCAGCGGCAGGATCAATTCGGGCCAACGTTGCAATCGCGTCATGGGCACTCCGCCATCCCTGTTCAAGAGGGCGCGGAGGGTACCGAAGCGTTTCGGAAGTGTCCAGGCCGATTGGTGGCTGTCACAAGGGCGAAAGGGCGAACAGGAAACGGCGAAGTCATTCCCCGGTCCCCCATTAGGTCCTCACCCTTCTGCCTTCGTCCTCGGAGCTTGGAGTCGTGTCCTGAGCCGACTACATTGACGCTGAATCGCGAGGAACTTGGCCCCCACTTTTTTGGATTCCTTCGTGAAAGTCACTTGTCCGCAGTGCAACGCCACGCTCAAGGTTGTCGATCCCGACCCGCTGGCGACTCACGCTTGCCCTAAATGCCAAGCCATGTTTCGCGCGCCGTCGACATCAGGCCCCGTTCCCCGGTCATCGACTGCCGGGACAAAGGCGCCAAGCGGACAACCGGGCCTACCACCGAGCGGGCCATCCAACACACCGCCCCGCGCAAAACCGAACACGCCACCGACGGCGCCAAGCAGCGCCCCAAGCAACGCCCCAAGCAACGCGTCACCTAAATCGCCCGCTCACGCCCCACCGAAAGCGCCCGCCAGCACGTTACCCAAAGCACCCGCTAACGCTTTACCCGTCACACCCTCCATCTCTCCACCGAACGCGCTACCGAACGCGCCATCCAGCGCGACCCCCATCGCGTCATTGAGCTCGCCCCCCAGCGCGCCATCGAGCGCGACCCCCAACGCGTCGCGAACTCATGCTTCGGTCGCTCCAACTCCGCGTGCCACGCCGACACTGCCACCGCCAGTGATGTCGACCACGACGACTTCGCATTCCAGCCGACCCAATCCGCCTCCGCCGCCTCCGCCCCCGAAATCGCCCTCTCGTCCACTCCCGCCACCGAGTCCGAGTCCTTCCAACCGGGCACCGGTGAACGGGGCGCCGCCTGCGGTGTCGGTGCCAACATCGTCACGCGCCGAGGGCTCCAATCCGTTGTCGGGCGGTGGACCGCCGCCTGTGGTCGATGACCTACCAGCTTTGAAATTGGAAGACGACGACGATTCTTGGTCCAAGCCAACTGCCGGGCCGCCAACCCATGGCAAGCCTGCCTCGACGGCCGGGCTCGCTGCTTCCACAATGTCGCTCGATACGGGGCCGATGCCGGTTGCGCGAGTGGCAGGCGAGTACCGTTTTTCCCAAAGCTGCAAACTGTGCGGAACGCGGGTGGATTTCACCAGCGCACAGATCGGCGAAGCCACGTCCTGCCCCGATTGTTTCAGTCCGATGGAGATTTGCGAGCCCGGGCCGGGCCAGGAACGGCGTCCCCTCAGTGACGATCGTTTTGATGAGCCGGAGAGTTTGGCGATGGAGGCGACGCCGGCGGAGGCGGGCCGGCTCGATTCGCCCGAAGCGCTCAAGCAGCGGGCCGATCAGTTCCTGGAAAAGGCCGCAGCGGCTTTGCGGGCGGAGCAGCGCGAGGAACAGGATGGACGTTTCAGCGATGCGGCCGCCGGGCGACTGTTAAGTGTCTTCTCGCAAGGCGAAACGCTTACTAGATTGGCGGCCCTTTCTTTCCTGGGCGTATGGGCCATGGGGATGTTCACCTGGCAAATCCGACGCTCGCTTGCGGGGGCGGCTTTCGACGCAACGGGCGTCTTGATTGGGGCCATGACATTCGGGGCGATGGCGACTTGGTTGGCCGCGTTAGCCGCGCACTGTGCCGCGATGTTTCGGGGGAGCGGCTCGGACCTTGCCACGCCTATCCCGTGGCCAGGACTCGCCCCTCAGGAATGGCTGTTCGCCCTGCTCCGACTCGCTTGGGCGATTATCGTGGCCTGCCTGCCAGGATTGGCGATTGGCGGCACTTTGGTCGTCGTGCCACTGGCTTCATGGCTCGCCGGACCAGCGGTTCTGGCGATCGGAGTCTGTCTTCTTCCCTTCGTTCTGCTCTCGATGGCACGCCGCAATAGCCCTTGGAGTGTCTACGATCCAGAACTGGCAGGCGACCTGTTGGCCGCATGGCCGGCAACCGTCACGTTCTATCAGGCGACGCTATTGCTAGCCCTGGTCAACGCCATGGTGTTCGGCGCTGCCAGCCTGGGGATTCCCTGGCTCGCGATTGTCCAAGGCCCATTCCTGACCGCCTCCGCCATCGCCAACTTCCGCTTGTTGGGATGGCTCAATATCGCGTTGATCACACCGCCGGCCGAAGACTAGTCGCCGGCGCCTGCAGCGCGCCGTTTTCACAAGACGCGTCGGGGGCGACGCCTTGCAACCGTCGCCCCATCGTAGCGTTGCGCCGGACAACGGCTATTCGTTCCGCTTATTCGTGAGAAGCGACCGCTGCGCGGATTGGCAAACTTCGACCAGTTCGTTCGTCAACCGAACGAGGCTGCCGATGTCGGTGTCATTGCGAGTCGCCGCTTCGAGCCTGGCGGCAATGTTCGCAATGCGGCCGGAGTCGTAGGGCGATGCGACGACGGCAGGCGCGCCCAAGTCCAGACTGGCGATAAACTGCTCGACCAGCTCGGGATCGAATTGCCGGCCCGCGGAGCGACGCAGTTCCGCGATCGCTTGTTCGCGAGTCATCGGCTCGCGGTAAGGATTGCGGTTTGTGATCGCGTCGAACGCGTCGGCGATGGCGAGAATGCGGGCGGCAAGTGGAATCGCTGTCCCGGAGGGCAGATCCGGATGCCGGGCGTCTCCGCCGTACCACGCGCGATAGGCGCGGATGATGTCGCTGAGCGCTGTCGAAGAGAACGAAGCGGCCAGGATTTCCAGGCCGATCTTGTGCTGCGAATCCATCACCTGCCATTCATCGCTGGTAAGCTTGCCCGGTTTGAGCAGGATCGAATCGGGCACGCCAATCTTGCCGATGTCGTGAAGCAGCGCGGCGACCTCGAGCGTATACGATTCGCTGCTGGACATCAGTCTTCGTGACATACCCACGCATAGGTCGGCGACGCGACGCGCGTGGTCGGCGGTGGCTTGGTCGCGGTAGGCCAGGGCGGACAGCAAAGCCGCGACGGCGTTGAACGGGATCGATGGATCCCCCGCGGACCCGTTGGGTGTGGCGGACGCTGTGCCACGTTCGGTCGCGGGACGCTCGGCCAGTTGTTTGGCGGCCATGTCATAGCGAACAACGCGATTTCGTCCCTGGCGTTTGGCCACATACAGGCATTTGTCGGCCTGATCGATCAGTTCGTTGGCGTTGGACGCGCCGAGTTCGCGGACGGACACGCCGATGCTTGCGGTGACTGGCACGCCCTGGAAGTCGGTCGCTTCGACCGCTCGGCGAATGCGGTCCCCGACGACCGCCGCCTGTTCGATCCCCATATCGGGCAGCAGCAGACAGAATTCCTCGCCGCCATACCGGCAAACCATATCCGCTTCCGCGCGGCCGTCGCGAAGGATTTCAGCCGTACGTTGCAGCACGAAGTCGCCTAGTTGGTGGCCGTGGACGTCATTGATGCGTTTGAAGTGGTCCAAGTCCACCATGATGCACGCGACAGGCCGGGCGGATGCACCAGCAGTGTTCCAAACGCGGTCGAATTCGCGAAAGAAGGCGCGGCGGTTGAGGCATCCGGTTAACGCGTCGCGAGAGGCCAGCCGTTCCAGTTCAAGATTCTGCCGTTCGATTTCGTCGCGGGAGTGGCTGAGCTTTTGCAGCATTCCCCGCAGTTCTTCTTGTTGCGCCCGCAATTGCGTGACGTCGTCGAAACTCACCATGGCTCCGCGGAGCCGTCCATCGTCGCCTTGAACGGGCGCGGCGCTGACCTTGAGCAGTCGCGATTGGCCATCTTTGTCGCGTAGCGTCATGATGTCGCCGAATTGCGCTTCGCCGGTAGCGATCGCGCGTTCCCACGCAAAGCCGCCGGCGGGGGGGCCCTCCTTGTCGATCGCGAAGGGAAGATCCGACACCTTTCGGCCGAGTGTCTCTTCGACCGGCACGCCTAGCGTGTCCGCGAATGCTTGGTTCGCGAGCAGAATCCGCTGCTCGGTGTCGAGCACGAGCAGGCCGCCGGCCATGCTGTCGAGGGTCTGACGAACGCGCCGCGGGATGACCTTGGTGGGGTCCATGTGCCGCAGCACGCCGCGCAAGTAGAGGAAGAACAGGATGAACGTCACCGCGTTGGTGAAGATGCCAAGTCCCAACAGCGGGTACTTGCGCACCCAGGTGTTTTCCCCAGGACGCTCGCGGAACCGCAGTTCAACGTTGCCCCAGAGATGCTGGCCTTCGAGGATCGGCACACGCATCTGAGTCGCGTTCGATTTGTCTAGCAGTTTCAAGGTCCACTGCGTGTCATGCGGACCGGCGAACATCAGGAGTTCGCCACTGGGACGGCGAATGCCGGCCGAGAGCACATCGGAATTGCGCTCGAGCAGCTTTCGCAACGACTCTTCGATCATCGGCAGGTCATTGCGGGTGGCGAACAGCGAGCAGTTCAGCGCGATGTTCTCGCTCAGCTTCACGCGCCCCTCGGTGCGTTCAGCCAAGTTGTCGGGAAACATGCCGAGCAAATACGAAACGAGCCAGACGCTGATGACCAGGCAGATCAATCCGAGCGTCACGCGCGTCGTGGCGGAAACCATTCTCATGAGCCGAAATCTCCTTCTTCGCCTTCCACTTCGCCATCTTTAGGAATTTCGCCGGCCATCGTGTCGAAGATCGGCAAAGGATCGACATACTTCCATGCGGGCACTTGGGACAAGAAGCTCGCCACCAGGAATCCGCCCTTCACAGCCCAGAAAATGAAACCGGCGGTCAGCGCCATCGCGGTGATGAACACGGTGCCGGCTGTGTACTCCACAAATGGGCTGTCACTAGCCATCTCCACTTTCAAAGGCCGCAGTTTGTCCACGAAGAACGCCGCCTGATCGATCGCCTCGCCGCGGCGGAAGCTCGCGATCTCGTACTTGAGACGCGACTCGACGCCGGTGAGTCCGCGACGGCTTGTGTAGAACTGTGTCCACATGTCCTTTCCGCTCTTCGCCCATTGCATGCGTTTGAATTCAAGAATCGCCTGCAGGTCGTTGAGATCCACCTGCTCATGGGCCTGGAACTCGCTGATATCCACGCCGCTGAGGATCGCGGGTACTCGGCGACGCGGCACAGGCCCGACCGACGGCGTCGGCGAACCAGGATCCAGCGGTGTCGAAGGCGGCAAGCTCGGCGGCGGTTCGGGGCGCGGCAAGGGGCCAAAGCTGCTCACTCGAATCGTGACGGTCGCCACATTGCTAGTGGCCACGCCATCGGTGATCTGGTAGGTGAATTGATCGTAGCCGGTGAAATCCAATCCGGGCGAATACAGCATCGCGCCGTTCGGCAACAACGTCAGCGTGCCATGGGTGGTCGTGGCGATCTGCGACAGCGTC